>JADJCK010000002.1 GCA_016703265.1 bacterium | reverse complement strand
CGCCAGTCGCTTTCCATCAGATAGTCGATGTCCGCCAGACCCTGCCAAAGCCGTCAGGCGTCCAGCAAAGTCTTCCAGCGCGACCGATTAATCGGTGAGGCCAGCGATGTCCACCTGGCCCGGCATCCGTTACACAACGCACGAGTTCTCGCGTTGCGTCACGCACCAGCCACCGGCCGCCTTCACGAGGCGCACGCCGGCCAGGCCGTACTCGCCCATGCCGGTCATAACGGCCGCGAGCACGCGTTGCGCACCGGCGATCCGGGCCAAGGAACGCAGCATCACGTCGGCGGCGGGGCGAACGCTCTGTTCCGGAGCGTCTTCATTCAACCTGACCACAGCCTGAGCGCCTTCCCGAACCGCCGTCAGGTGACGGCCGCCCGGCGCGATGTAGACCTTGCCTGCATGGAGCACATCGCCTTCGGCCGCTTCGACAACCGTCAGCGCCGACTTTGCATCGAGGCTGCGGCCAGGAGCGACACCGTGGTGGACCACGAAGTCCGGCAGCGAACCCGGCAGGCAGCCGCGGGATCACCCGCGACAGGGCTTCGGTGCCTCCTGTCGAAACGGCACGACCGTGATCCCGAAGCTGGCGGACGAGCCGCGCACGGATGGCACCTCCTCTTCCCGCTCTCGCTGGCCGCACATCGAGCACGCACGAATCCCAACGGGATCGGGGAAGGATCAGACAAGACCTGCGAGGACCGCGGCAGCGCGCAGGGTCCAGTCGGCATCAACAAGACGCGTCGGCGCAGCCGGGAACCGGCAGAGCCCCCGGTGACAACGATCTCCGATGGCCCGTGGGCGGCCTGCAGGCCGTGACGAGGTTCTCGACTCCGCCGATTCCGGCGTGGAACGCGCCGGCGGCCATGGCCGAAGACGTGTCGGCCCCGGCGACGAGGGGCACCTCGGCAAACGGGACGTGGCGCAACCGGGCCGCCCGCGCGCCGATCTGCTGCAGCGCGAACGCCATGCCCGGCGCGATCACCCGCCCTCGAAAACGCCTCGCGCTCAGGACATCGACCGTCGTGGCGGTGCCGACGTCGACACGATAAGGGCGTCGGTGAGCCCGGCAGCTACCGCCGCCGCGACATTGCTCAGGAACGGTCGGCACCAGTGGCGCCCGGTTCGGCGAGACGGTGCCGGTACGGCAGCTTTGCCGTGTGGTCAAGCTTGAAGAGTCCGGGAACGCCGATCGCCAACAGGTCGTCGACCCGCGGCACAACCGAGACCAGGATCACAGGGAGATCCGCGGTTACAGCCAGGATCGCCAGCGAATCCCTCAGGAAGGATTCGCCTTCAGGCCGGTTGCCGGGCGTCGCCAGTTCCCCGAGGCGGCGCAGTCGGGCGCCGCTCGCCGTCCCCCCGCCTCCCGCCGCGGGCAGTTGTCCGCGGCCGTCCAGGCGGCGAAAGCCACGCGGGTATTTCCGGCGTCAACGATCACCGCCCGCATCGGCGCCTCCTTCGCGGGGCTCATCGGCGGCAGGCAGCAGGTGTACGTCGCCCACTCGCACGGCATCGACACGCTTTGAACCGTCATCCAGCTGGGTTTCCACGAGCAACGCACCCTGGTCATCGATCCCGATCGCGCGACCCCGGATCTCGCCTTGTCGCGTCACGAGCCGGACCCGCTGGCCCAGCAGGCTGTCCAGCAGTTCCAGGGCCGGCCGGTACTCCGCCCAACCCTCGTCGCAGAAACGATCCAGTTCCGCCTCGACGCGCGAAAGCAGCCGGGCGCACAATTCCCCCAGGCGCGGCACGCGACCGCCTTCGGAGGCCAGGCTGGTTGCCGTCTCGCGCAAGGCCCACGGCATGTCGTGGGGCCCGGCCGACAGGTTCAGCCCCAGCCCGGCCACAACCTGCGCCGACTCGCCGGTTCCCGCGCGCTCGAGCAACAGTCCGCCCAGCTTGCGCCGGTCGACGACGATGTCGTTGGGCCACTTCAGGCGGGCGTCGATACGCTCACCCTCGCGCAGGACGAGCGCGACGATCAGTCCCAGCCAGACCGAGAAACCCCGGTTGAACGCCGCCCGGTGTCGCGGCACGGAGACCGAAAGGTGTAGCCCGCCGCAATCGACCCATTGGCGCCCCTGGCGGCCCCGTCCGGCGGTCTGGCGCCGGGCCACGACCACGGTTCCCGGCTTCAGCTCGCGGACCGGCGCCTGGCGCGACCGGGTCTGCGCCACCCAGCCCCAGCCGTCCCAGCGGCACAGCCGCCCCACGGCGTCCGGGCCCCGCCCGCGCAGGAAATCGTTCGTGCTCCCGACCTCGTCCAGCAGGTACAACTGACCGCCGTCGCGCGTGAAGCGCGGCCCCGGCAGGAACGCCTCGAGCCCGAACCAGTCCCGGTCGACCGGGCCGCTGCCGCTTCGCAATTTCATGTGAGGTCCAGGTCCAGTCCCAGGTCAAGGGCGGGCGCCGAGTGCGTCAGGCGCCCGACCGAGACGGCATCGGCGCCGGCCTGTGCGTACGCCGCGACCGTATCGAGCGTCACGTTGCCGGAGGCCTCGAGGCGGGTCGATGATCCCGCGCGGTTCCGCTCCCCGACCGCCGCCGCCACCTCGTCAGGCGTGAAGTTGTCGAGCATGATCCACTCCACGCCCAGCGGCAGCACCAGGTCCAGCTGCGCCGCCGTGTCCACCTCCACCTCGATGGGCAAGGCCGGCCACCGCAACCGCGCCCGAGCGACCATGTCGGCGATGCCGTCGCCGGCAGCCCAGTGGTTGTCCTTGAGCAGCACGCGATCGTAGAGCCCGAAGCGGTGGTTGGCGCCGCCGCCGCAGCGCACCGCGTACTTGGCGAGCTCACGATAACCAGGTAACGTCTTGCGCGTATCCAGCACCAGGCAGCGGGTGCCCGCCACCGCGGCCACGTACCGGGCGGTCAACGTCGCGATGCCGCTGAGATGCTGCACGAAGTTGAGGGCCGTGCGTTCACCCGTCAGCAGCGAACCCGCCGGGCCGGACAGTCGCGCCAGCGACTGGCCGGCGGTCACGGCCACGCCGTCCGCCACCAGGGGTTCGAAGGACACCCCGGGATCGAGTTCACGGTAGACCCGCGCCACGAGCGGCAGGCCCGCGACAACGCCGGCGCTCCGCGCGCGCAGGGCGCCGGCCGCCCGCGCGCCGGCCGCAACGGCCACATCCGTGCTGACGTCGCCCGGACCCACGTCCTCGCGAAGGCTGCGGACCACCAGCTGGTCCAGCCATTCACCAGCCGGGAACCCGGCAGCCGCACCCGCATCCATGCTCATGCCTTCCCCTCCGGCCCGCCCAGTCCCCATTGCGCCTCCAGGTCTTCCAGCCGGTCGCGCAGCGCCGCCGCCTTCTCGAACTCAAGGGCCTCGGCAGCCTCCAGCATCTCGCGCTCGAGAAGATCGGCCAGGTCCCGCGGCGAGAGGTCGCGCGCTGCCAGGTCGCGTGCACGCGCGTGCTCGCCGGCCATTGGTCCGGGCTCACGCCCGCGATCACCTGCCGCGGCGGTGGCCTGCATGATCTCCTGCCGCGTCTTGGTGATCGTCCGCGGCACCAGGTTGTGCACGCGGTTCCAGTCCAACTGGCGATTGCGACGCCGTTGTGTCTCGGAGATCGCCGCTGCCATCGAGCGGGTGATGCGGTCGGCGTACATGATCACCTCGCCGTTCACATTGCGCGCCGCGCGTCCAGCGGTCTGGATAAGCGAACGCTCCGAACGGAGGAACCCCTCACGGTCCGCGTCGAGAATCGCGACCAGCGAGACTTCAGGCAGGTCCAGTCCCTCGCGCAGCAGGTTGACGCCCACCAGCACGTCCGACTCGCCGAGGCGAAGGTTGCGCACGATCTCGATCCGGTCCAGGGCGTTGATGTCCGAATGCAGGTAGGCCACCTTGATGCCGGCCTGCCCCAGATACTCGGTCAGGTCCTCGGACATCTTCTTCGTCAGGGTGGTCACCAGCACGCGCTCGCCTCGGGCCGTAACCACGCGGATCCGCTCCAGCAGGTCGTCCACCTGTCCCGTTACCGGCATCACGGTAATGGGCGGGTCCACCAGGCCCGTGGGCCGGATGACCTGCTCGACCACCTCGCCCCCGCTTCGTTCCAACTCGTAGTCGGCGGGCGTCGCGGACACGAAGATCGTGCTCGGCATCAGCGACTCGAACTCCGCGAACAGCAGCGGCCGGTTGTCCAGGGCGCTGGGCAGGCGGAACCCGTGCTCAACCAGGTTCAGCTTGCGCGAGCGGTCGCCCTGGTACATCGCGCCGATCTGCGGGATGGTCGCGTGCGATTCGTCGATCACGAGCAGGTAGTCGCCCGGGAAATAGTCGAGCAGGCAGGCGGGCCGCTCGCCCGGCGACCGCGCGTCGAAATACCGGGAATAGTTCTCCACGCCTGCACAGTGACCGACCTGCTGGATCATCTCAAGGTCGTAACGGGTCCGTGAGGCAAGTCGCTGCGCCTCCACCACGCGGCCCGCCTTGTCCAGTTCGTGCAGTCGATCCTCGAGGTCCTTCGTGATCGCATCGACGATGGCACCCGTGCCGCCCTTCTCCGCCACGAACTGGGTTGCCGGGTAGATGGCCGCTTCGCCCACGGCGGCCAGCGCCCGCCCTGTCAGGGGCTCGACCCAGGTCAGCGCCTCGATCTCGTCCCCGAAGAACTCGATGCGCAGCACCCGTTCCTCGAACGCAGCCCGAACCTCGACGGTGTCACCGCGCACGCGGAACGTGCCGAATGCCGGGTCACGGTCATTGCGGGCGTACTGAATGGTCACCAGCGACTCGAGCAGTTCGTCACGGTCGCACGACTGGCCCCGCCTGAGCGCGATGATGCTCTCGCGGAACGTACGCGGATTACCGACGCCGTAGATCGCCGAGACGCTGGCCACGACGATTACGTCCCGACGCGTGAGCAGGCTGCTGGTCGCGCGCAACCTCAGCCGCTCGATCTCGTCGTTGATGCTCGTGTCCTTCTCGATATACGTATTGGTGGCGGGGATGAACGCCTCGGGCTGGTAGTAGTCGTAGTACGAGATGAAGTACTCGACGGCATTCTCCGGGAAGAACGCCTTCAGTTCGCCATAGAGCTGGGCCGCCAGCGTCTTGTTGTGGCTGAAGACGAGCGCAGGCCGGTCGAGCTGGGCTATGACGTTCGCGATCGTGAATGTCTTGCCGGAGCCCGTCACGCCCAGCAGTGTCTGGCAGTGACGCCCCGCGCGCACGCCGGCCGTCAGTGCGGCGATCGCCGTGGGTTGATCCCCGGTCGGTTCGAACGGGGCGACGAGCCGGAACACTCCCACGATGCGATCACGCCTTTCAAGGCAGCGGCGACGCCGCGGCTTCGAGGTCGAGAATGAGCTCGCCGCCGTCGAGAGGCAGGTCGACGCGTCGAGGTTCCCCGTTGACGGTCAATTCGACACCTTCCGCGGCGCCGAGCACCAGGCTCAGCCGCCCTACCGCGCCCCAGTAGATCACGAACCCGGTCGGCGTCGCATAGGCGCTTCCGGCGACAATGGCCCCCACGGGAACCGGCTGATGCGCCCCATCCGCGGGCCACGCCACATCGGCGTAGAACTCGTCCCCGTCGCGCCGGGCCCTGACGAGCGCCGGCGATGCCAACTGCAAACGCACGACCAGGGGCCAGGTCATCCCGTCGGCGAACCCGAGCCCGGGCCGCCCCGTCGGCAGCGAATCCGCCGCTGCAGCCACCGGCACCGCCGGTTCGACCTCCGGCAGTGCGTTCCCGCGCACGGATGGCCCGGCAGCCGCCCTGGCTACCGGCTGCGAGGCGACGGCGGCCTGGCTGTCCGATGCGTCGTTGCCCGGGCGGGTCAGCACAAACGACAGTACCGCCAGCCCCGCAACAGCGGCGAAACCCACGGCCAATTTGGCCCACGGCAGCCCGACACGCTTGATACGTACGGCGGAAGGCACCTGCGGCGGCTCGCCTGGCGCTCGGACCGTCTCGCCGCTGTGGCGGTTGTAGAGGTCGAGCACGTCTTCCACCGGCAAGCCGAGTTCCTTGGCGCAGGACCGCAGGAAACTCCGGGCGTACAGAGGGCCGGACAGGCGGTGGTACTCGTCCGCTTCCAGCGCCACCAGCAGGGTGACGGGGATCTTCGTGCGCTCGGCAAGATCGTCGGCTGAAAGTCCCCGCTTCCGGCGGGCTTCGGCGATCATGGCGCCGGGCGTCCTGGCTTCGGGCAGCTTGGCTTCGGGCAGCTTGGCTTCCGGCTTCCGGGCATCCGGCACCTGGGCATCCGCCTTCCGGGCTTCCGGCTTCAGGGCCTCCGGCCTTCTGGCGCCGGGCAACTTGGGATCGGAAGTGCCGGACATATCGGTCCTTTCAGCTTGCCGCGACGGCCGGCGCCTCAGGTCAGCGACCTGATGCGCTCGGCAATCGTTGCGGCCTTCGCCTCATTCTCGGCCAGCATCTCGCGTTGCTGCGCGACCACCTGCGGCGGGGCGTTGGCCGTGAACTTCTCGTTGCCCAGCTTCGCCCGCGTCCCTGCCAGCCAACCCTGCAGCTTGTCGAGTTCCTTCTGCAACCGCTGGCGCTCCTTGTCGAGGTCGACCAACCCCTTCATGGGCAGGTAGATCTCCACGGCGCCCGCGACACCGATCCCTGCCGGGTCCGGCGCGTCTCCGCCAGCCGACACGGTAACGCTTTCCAGCTTGGCCAGCAGCGCCACCAGCGGCGCCTGCGCGCGCAGGGCCCCGCAACGACCGGCGTCGGCCGGCCGCAGCACGCCTTCTCCGCGCAGTCCCGGTGCGACGCCCAGTTCCGCGCGCAGGTTCCGCAGCACGCCCACGATCTCCATGACCTCGGCAAACGACGCGGCTTCCGCGGCGAAAGGCGCCGGCCCCGTGCAGACCGGGAACGAAAAGGTCATCAGAAAGCCGCGCGCCGGAGGCAGCCAGCTCCACAGTTCCTCGGTGATGAACGGCATCACCGGGTACAGCAGCTTGTAGGAGATCCCCAGGGTCAGGACCGAGACGAGAAGCACCGGCTGGCGCCGCGACTCGTCCCTCAGGCGCGGCTTGATCGCCTCGAGATACCAGTCGCAGAACTCGTGGCGGAAGAAATTGAACACCTCGTATGAGGCATCGTTGAGCCGGCGCCGCTCCAGGTTGGCATCGCAGTCGGCCGTCACGCGGTGCAACTGGGCGATGAGCCAGCGGTCGGCCGGCTCCAGGTCGTCGTCCGTCACCGCCACCGGCAACTCGCCGCCGAACACGCCTCGCCAGAGTGCGCCCAGCGACGCGGCCGGCGCGGCGTCCCAGCCGGTGGCCGGCGCCACCGTCGCCAGGTCCAGTTCACGCGGCGCGGCCGGCTGCTGCTCGCTGCCGGCGCCCAGGCCGGCCTCGTCCCAGGAGCCCAGCACGAGCTTGGTGGCCTGGAAGATCTTGTTGCAGAAGTTGCGCCCCACCTCGAGCGTCGTCTCGTCGAAGAAGACGTCGGCGCCCGTCGGCGTCAGCATGACCAGGCTGCAGCGCAGCGCATCGGCGCCGTACTTGTCCATCAGGTCGACCGGGTCGGGGCTGTTGCCCAGCGACTTGCTCATCTTGCGGCCCTGGCCGTCGCGCACGATGCCCGTGAACAACACTTCGCCGAACGGCTTCTCGCCCAGGAACTCGTAACTGGCCATGGCCATGCGGGCGACCCAGAAAAAGATGATGTCCGCGGCCGTCACCAGCACGGACGTCGGATGGAAGCGCTTGAGATCGTCGGTCTGCTCCGGCCAGCCCAGGGGCGAGAAGGTCCAGAGCCAGCTGCTGAACCAGGTGTCCAGTACGTCGGGGTCGCGCTCCAGCTTCGCACTCCCGCATTTCGGGCAGGTCTGGGGCGTCGCAGCCGCAGCGATGTCGGCGCCGCAGTCCTGGCAGTACCAGACGGGGATCTGGTGCCCCCACCACAGCTGCCGGCTGATGCACCAGTCGCGGATGTTCTGCATCCAGTTGTTGTAGACACCGACCCAGCGTTCGGGATAGAGCCGGATCTCGCCGTCGGCGACGGCCGCCAGCGCCGGCTTCGCCAACTGGTCCATGCGCAGGAACCACTGCCGCGACAGGTACGGCTCGATCACGGTGCCGCAACGGTCGTGGTGGCCCACCTGGTGCACGTGCTTCTCGATCTTGTCGACCAGTCCCTCGGCTTCGAGAGCCGCGACCACTTCCTTGCGCGCCCGCTTGCGGTCGAGGCCGGCGAACCGGCCGGCCTGCTCGTTCATCACGCCCGACGGCGTCATGCACACGACCTGCGGCAGCCCGTGCCGGCGGCCGACCTGGAAGTCGTTCGGGTCGTGCGCCGGCGTGATCTTCACGAAGCCGGTGCCCTTCTCCGGATCGGCATGGTGGTCGCCGATCACCGGAATCTCGCGATCGGTCAGCGGCAGCCTGACGAGCTTGCCGATGAAGCGGCTCCGCTCCGGATCGTTCGGGTGCACAGCCACCGCGACATCGCCGAACATCGTCTCGGGCCGCGTCGTCGCGACCGTGACATGCCCCGACCCGTCTGCCAGCGGGTAGCGCAGGTGCCAAAGGCTGCCCTCCACCTCGCGGTGTTCCACTTCGTCATCGCTGATCGCGGTCAAGTCGTGGGGGCACCAGTTCACCAGGTAGACGTCCCGGTGGATCAGCCCCTTCTCCCGCAGGCGCAGGAAGGCCTCGGTGACGGCGCGATTGCGCGCCTCGTCCATCGTGAACGCCTCGCGGCTCCAGTCGAGCGAACAGCCCAGGCGCCGGATCTGCGTGGTGATGCGCCCGTGCGTCTGCTCCTTCCACTCCCAGGCCCGGCGCAGGAACTCCTCGCGGCCCGCCTCACGCTTGTTGAGCCCCTGCTCGGCCATCTGCCGCGACACCACCTGTTCGGTGGCGATGCTGGCGTGGTCGGTACCCGGCACCCACAGCGTGGGCCGGCCCTTCATGCGGGACCAGCGGATCAAGGTGTCCTGGACAGAGTTCCCCAGGCAATGCCCCATATGCAGGATTCCCGTGACATTCGGCGGCGGCAGGGTGATGACGAACGGGTCGCCGGTGGTATCGGCCGCCGGCTGGAACAGCCCGGCCTCCTCCCAACGCCGGTACCATTTTTCCTCAAGGCCGCCGGGGGTATACTGGGCCATCTCACGGAGTTCAGACACGGGATGCGCTCCTGTCGGGACGTTCAGCGGAATGCCGGAATCGCTGGCCAACCAGTGAGTTGGGAAACTAGCATCCAGCCGCCGGGGGGGCAACGGGTTTGGACCCGCAACGCCGCCTGAAGAACCGGTATCCGGCTGGCTGCGAGGGTCAAATCGTATATATATTCATTAAATACAACAAGTTAAACAATCATTGCCTCGATTCACGAGAAATTTGCCGAGACAGGTAAAAATTATGCTTCCCATCGCGGATCGTTTCGGGTAGTTTAGCTGAGCAACGAGCAGGAGTTCGCCCGGGCTGTCTCGTCAACAGTTGAGCTACGAGACCCAACACCGTGGGGGATTGTCATGAGGAAATTGCTTCTCGCGCTGTTCATTCTGCCGGCCCTCGCCGGTGTTTCCTATGCCCAGCTGGATCCGGATGACGACGGCATCGGCGTCTACTTCGATCCCTGTGCCTGCAACAACTGCATCTCCATGGATGTCGGCGCGCACCGCGGCTACCTGGTGATCACGCACCCGACCAGCCCCGCCGGCGTGCATGGCTGGGAATGCAAGCTGACGACCACGGGCCCGATCTTCCTGACGAACGTGGGTATCCAGGGCTCCGCGGTCAACGTCGGCCTGCTGCCCGGCGAGTACATCGTCGGCACGCTCGCGCCGCTGATCAACCCGTACACGTACCCGGCCGTCGTGATCGCGGTCCTCGACTTCTACCTGACGGACACCGCGACCCCGTCGCAGTTCTTCATCGACGGCGTGTTCTTCCATTCGCTGCCGGAGAAGGTGCCTGCGTATCTGGACGGCGCGAACATCGATTCGATCAAGGAACTGCGGCAGTCGACCGGCGGCCGCACCTTCCCCGTCGCCACGATCAACGGCGACTGCGCCGTGGCGATCGAGGGCGAGACCTGGGGTGGCGTGAAGGCCCTGTTCCGCTAGTCCCACGATTCCGACAGATCGTTCCCAAGGGGCCCGGCAATGCCGGGCCCCTTTCATTTCCCAGGAAGCCATCCCCCGCCTTCGACCATTGGGATCTCCAGCATTTCGTGGTAGGATCGGGCAGCGCGGCGTGGGACCACGCCGGCCGACAGCCCCCATGCGCGGAGCTTCATTGTGCGGCACCCAGCCGGGCATCGCCAAACCCGCTTCGAGAGCGTGACGCGCACCATCGCGCTGCTCCTGCTGGCGCCGATGATGCTGGCCCTGTCCCTGCCCATCACCTTCCACATTGCCCGTCGCGCAGAATACGGCTTATCCGTCCTCGACCTGCGCGTGCTGCGCGTCGAGCCCGGCGGCCCGGCCGACCGCGCCGGGGTTCGCGCGGAGGATCGCCTGCTGACGGTGGACGGCCGCCCCCTGGCGCGCATGATGGACTACTACGCAGCAACCGCCGGTCACTATCGCCTGGAGCCGCTGGCGCTGCAGTTGCAGCGCGACGGAAGCACCGTGGCCGTCGTCGTCAGGCCGGATCCGCCCTCGCAGGCGGTCATGATCACGCAGTACACGCAGTGGGTCAGCGGCCTGGCGTTCCTGCTCATCGGCTGGTGGGTCCTTTCCCGGCGCGCCGACCCGGTCGCCCGCCACTTCTTCGCGATGTGCGCGATCTTCGCCTTTTTCCTGATCGACATCCCGGACGTGGACCGCATCGGCTACGTCAACGTCAAGTACCACCTGCGCGCGCTGCTGCAGATGCTCCTGCCAGCCTACGTGCTGCGGTTCTTCCTCCAGTTCCCCTCGCCCTGGCGGACCGGCGCCGACGGCGCCGCGCCGCACCGCTGGATCATGATCCCTGCCTGGGTCCTGTTCGGCCTCACCTCGGCAAACGAGATCCTGCGCGGCCAGCGCCCTCACGGTGGCATCGATACCGTCATCGAGACCGTGTCGCTGATCTATATGCTCGCGTGTTTCCTGATCGGTCTCGGCCGCTTCGGACGCGGTGCCTTCCGCCGCGACAGACCCATTCGCCGCACGAAGATGCTGGTGATCCTCACCGGCCTGACTGCCGGTCTGGTGCCGTTCCTGGTGACCATGGCGCTCGGCAACCTGGCCCCAGGTTCGAGCGTGCCCCATCTGCGCTACCTCGGCTTGTCCCTGCTGCTGGTGCCGGCCAGTTTTGCGCTGGCGATCATGCGCTACGGCGCGCTCGACACGGCGTTCGTGGTCCGCATCGGGCTTATCTACGGCTCACTGACGGCGCTCATTGTCGTGTGCTACCTGCTCGTGACGGTCGCCGTCGGCACCTTCCTGTCGACGCAGTTCGGCGTGGACTCGTCCTATGTCCTGGTGCTCCTGGTCGCGGGTACGGCCCTCGTTGTCGCGCCTTTGCGTGAACGCGTGCAGCGCCTCGTCGACCTGGCGTTCTACCCTTCACGACGGGTGAACCGCGAGGCCATTGCCCGCCTGGCGGATCGCCTGACGGGCCTGATCGAGGCCGATTCCGTGCTGGAACACCTGGCTGCGGCGCTCGGCGAACTTTTCCGCCCCCGCTCGTTCGCCATCGTCCTGGCGGCACCGGCCCCCGGCAAGGGCTTCAGCCTGCGGACCTCCTGGCCCGCGTCAACGCCCGGAGCGCCCCAGCTGCCGTCCCTGCCACCGGACGACCCGCTGACCCTCCTCCTCGACCGCGTGCGCCGGCCCGTCTTCTGCGAGGAGCTCGAGGATCTCGGGCCCGGCGGCCGGCCCGACGACCCGTCGTGGCAACTGCTCCGCGGACTGGACGCCTCGCTGCTCGTACCTCTGGTGTCGGGCAACCGCCTGCTCGGCTTCCTTGCCTTCGGACCCAAGGCCGGCGGTCAGCTCTACGGCCAGGAGGATATTGCGAACCTCCAGGCTTTGGCCGTGCAGGCCGGCCCCGTGGTCGAGAGTCGCCAGTTGTACGAGGAACGGCTGCGCGGCAAGCGCCTGGAAACCGAGTTGGCGGTGGCCCGCGGCATCCAGGCGAACCTGCTGCCCGTGGCGCCGCTGGTCACCCCGCACGGCACGATCTGCGGACGCAACGAGCCGTGCCGCACCGTGGGCGGCGATTATTTCGACTACTTCACCATGGATGGCGGTCGCCTCGCACTCGCCATCGGCGATGTCTCGGGCAAGGGGATCCCGGCGGCGTTGATGATGAGTTCCTTGCGCGTCGCCTTCCGGCTGGCTGCCGAGAAAGGCGCCCCGCCGCGCGATGTGGTCTCGCACATGAACCCCGTGGTGGCGTCGCTGGTCGGTCCCAGCCACTTCATCTGCTTCTTCTACGGTGTCTGGGATCCGGCTGCGGGTCTGCTCCGTTACTGCAACGCGGGCATGGATCCGCCGGTGCTCCTGCGCCGGCAGGCGCCGCGCCGCCAGCACCTGCGCAAGGGCGGCCCCGTCCTGGGCGTGGAACCCGAGTTCGCCTATCGCGAAGGTACCGTGGCCCTGATGCCCGGCGACCGCCTCTTCCTCTACACCGACGGCCTCACCGACCAGCGCGATCCGGAAGGCTGCTTTTTCGACAGTGAGCGCCTGCTGGCCCTCGTGGAGGGTGACCTGGACGACGATCCATCGGGCGTCCTCGAACGGGTGTTTGCCACCATCAGTGCGTTCGGCCATCACCACCGCTCAGACGACCAGACAGCTATGCTATTGCAAGTAAAGTAATTAACGTCACGATGCCCGATTCGGCCCCGATATTGCTAATGATTTCCCGGATGCACCGGAGGCCCCTCTCCCAGTCCCTGAGGGAATTTCTCAAGCCGACCCGGCGCGATCCGATCCCTGTGCTGGTGTCCCTTCCGGCCCCAACCGCAGAAAGGGGGGGATCGAGATGGAAACCGGAATCATCGTGCTGGCCTTGTCGTTGCTCGATCTCTTTTGGTGGTTGAGAAAATGATCAGCGCTCTCTAGCCCCTGGCTGCGGGTTCACGCCACAGCCAGGGGTTCTTCTTTTTGTCATCCGTGCGCACCAGGACCATCGGCCTCACCTGCACTCCGCTTCACGACGGCAACAGCGCCTTGACCGCCCTCTCGTACACAGGCAGCGATTGCGACCCGACCCAGCGGCGCTGGATCACGCCATCAGGCCCGACCAGGAAAGTTGTCGGCAACTGCTCGACGGCGCCGAAAGCCGCCGTCAGGTCTCCCTGCGCCTCGAACATCATCACCGGGAAGGGCAGTTGCAGCTTTGCGACGACGTCGCGCACCTTCGCCTCTCCCTCCTGCCCGAGCGCTACCGCGATGACCACCACGTCGTCCGGGTGACTCGTGCTCAGTTCCTTCAGGTGGGGCATCGCGCGAAGGCAGGGGCCGCACCAGGTATCCCAGAAATCGACCACGACAACCTTGCCGCGCAGCGAGGCGGTCGTGTACTCACGGCCGTCCAGCGCCGTCAGCTTCACTTCAGGAAGGGCGGAACCTTCGCGGCCCCCCGCCCCCTTGGACGCGGCCTGCCCGTTCCCGCAGCCGAACAAACCCGCGATACAGACGACAAGGGCGATCGCGACCATGGCTCCCGGCCGCAACCGGCGAAGATCCTGTCCTGCTGAACGCATCTCGACTCCAATGTGGGAAGTGCCAGCCACCTGTCCGGCGCCCGCCGCTGCAGGCGCCGCTGTGTTCCAACCCGACACGCCGGGAACCCGGGCTTGTCGCGCGGCCTATATGGCTTATTCTAGGCGCAACCGAACCCCCAACGCCAGCCGCAAACCTGCGCAGCCGACCCGGGAGAACGCGATGAAGTCCGCCAGAGCCGCCCTTGTTCCCGCCTGCGCCCGCCTGTTCACGATTGCGCTCCTGGCCGCCGCCTTGCCGGCCATGGCGCTGGACCTGCAGGTGACGCCGCGCACGGCGGAAATCGAGCCCGGGCGTGACCTGGTGCTGGACCTCGTCGTGACCCCTGCCGACGACGAATTCCTCGACTCCGGCAGCCTGCAGGTGAAGGTGACCCTTCCCGACGCACCGGGATTCGTCGGTGAGCCGTACCCGCTCCGCGTCACGCCGGGCGAGAACGGTGCGCTCCTGCTCGAATGGGCCGCGCCGGTGCCGGGCAATGCCCCGACCGGTGAACATCGGACCGAAGTGACGGTGACCGGTGCGACCGTCGATGCCCGCGCCCTCAGCGCGACCTGGCAGGGCACCGTCACGGGCGCCTATGGCGAGGGCTGGTCGGCGGATCGCATCCAGAATTTCCTCGACCGCCGCGGCCTGCCGTTCTTCCTGGTCCTCGTCTTCGGCTTCGGCCTGTTGATGAGTCTCTCGCCGTGCATCTACCCGATGATCCCCATCACCCTGGCCGTGATCGGCGCACGCAGCCAGGAAAAGGGCGCGCTCCACGGGCTGGGCCTCTCGGTCACCTATGTGCTGGGCATGGCGCTCGTGTACGCCGTGCTCGGCGCCCTCAGTGCCTCGGTCTTCAGCGGGATCACCGCCTTCATGCAGAGCCCGGTGGTCGTGGCGCCCATTGCCGTGCTGCTGATGGTGCTCGCCTTCAGCATGTTCGGCGCCTTCGAACTCCAGGCACCTGCTTTCCTGCGCGACCGGCTGGCCGGACCCGGCGGCGCGCGCGGCGGCATCTTCGGTGTCTTCGCGATGGGCCTCGTCGCAGGGCTCGTGGCCTCGCCGTGCGTCGGCCCGTTCCTGGCAGCGCTGCTCGTGTGGGTCGCCACGACAGGCAACTGGGTGCTCGGGTTCTTCTCGCTGCTGACGTTCGGGCTCGGCATGGGCATGCTGCTGATCGGTGTCGGCACCTTCCCCGCGCTGCTCGGCACGTTGCCCCGCAGCGGCGGCTGGATGGACACGGTGAAGAAGGGCATGGGCCTGTTGCTGGTGGTCATGGCGTTCTGGTTCGTACGGCCGGGCGCCGTGCTGCCGGCTGCCGTCTTCTATCCCCTGGCCGGCGCCGCCGCCATCCTGACGGCCGTCTTCATGGGTGCGTTCGACCGGCCGCAGGAAGGCTGGGGCTGGTGGCCGCGCACCCGCATGGCCCTGGGCTTGGTGGTCTTCGTGGCGGGGCTGTGGCTGCTCGTCGGATCGTTCCTGGCCCACGGGTTCCTGCTGCCTTCGCCCCTGCAAACAGCAATCGGCCCGGTGGCCGGTCACGGTGAATCGGCGGTCGTTGCCGCGGCAAACGCACCCCGGACTGCCCCGGCGACGATCACGGCGACCGGGAGCGCGACACCGTCGGGAAACGCGCCGGCAACGGCGACCGCTGACGCGGGCAAGGTGGCCTGGGACGTGATCGCAACGGGTGCGAACGCCTCGGCGCGGCTCGAGGCGATCCGCGCTGCTGCGCGCGCGGCAGGACAGCCGGTGCTGGTCGACTTCTGGGCTTCGTGGTGCGTCTACTGCAAGAAGCTGGACAAGTCGGTGTGGAATGATCCTGCGGTCGTCGCCGAGTCGCAGCGCTGGGCGACCGTGAAGATCGACGCCACCGCGACCGACGACGACGAGATGGCCGCGATCAAGGCCGAGTTCCAGGTAACCGGCCTGCCGCGCGTGATCTTCATCGACAGCCGCGGCGCCATCCTGCACGCACGCGCCACGGGCTTCGTGCCGGCGCCGGAAATGCTGGCCCTCATGCAGAGTGTGCGCTGAGGCGGCTGCCCGCCCTACTGGAAGCGCACCTCGCGGCGGCCGCCGATATCGAACACCTTGAGCGGGCCGCCGCCCGGCGTCTCGGTCAACACTTCGAGAACGCCGTTTCCGTCGAGGTCCAGCAATTCGATCTGGCCGAAGAACGGCTCATCCTCCCACTCCACATCGCCGGAGCGGGCATCGACGACCTTGCCCGAGTTGAGCACGACCTCGGCGCTGCCGTCGCCGTCCACGTCGCCGCAGCGGATCTGCGTGGCGGAATACTCGTTGATGCTCGTGAACTGCTTGGTGAAGGAACCGCCGTCCACGTAGACGATGCGCTGGTCGGCGATCATCACGATTTCCGCTGCCGGGTCCTCGTCCACGTTGGCGGCCGTGAAGCACTGCACGATCGCGTACTCACCCGACAGCGATTCCCAGAGCGGCGAGAACTCATCGAGCGCCCACGCGTAGATCCGCGCGGCCGAGGTACGGCACAACAGCGCGTCGTCGAGTCCGTCGCCGCTGAGGTCGGCAACGATCACTTCCTCGGGAATGCCTGCCAGCTGGTTGCTCTTCCAGACCGTGCGGACGCCGCGTCCGTCAGCCTTCAGCACCTGCACTGTGCCGAAGCGTTCGGCGATCGCGAAGAACATGCCCGGCTCACCCTGCAGGGGCTCGAACTGGGCGACATGCTCGAACCGGTCCGCAAGCGCCGCCAGGTCGCGATACTGCCGATAGCTGAGTTCCGACTGGGCCAGCACCGCCCCCGGAATCATGACGGCCAGAAGAAGGATGGACAGGCAGGCCGGGCGCACACGGGAAGTGGCCATGCGGGACTGCGAAAGCGGGCCCATGCGAAACCTCGCGGGCGCTGCCCGGCAGCGGGCGCGTCGGAAGAGCGTGGTGGAATTCACTGACCCCGGGAGTATAGACGATCCGTTCCCGCCAGCCAGCAGGTTTCCCGGCGCTCTACCAGGGGAAACGGCAACTACCAGGGGAACGGCAACCCGGCCCCGACCAGCACGGACCAGGTCGACCAGTCGACACCGTCCTGGCGCAGCAGGCGCAATTGCCCCTTGGCGAGCAGCAGCCAGCCTCCGTCGAAGCGCCATTCCTGCCCCGCCTCCAGCACGAGCGACCAGTACTTGAGCCCCGGCGCATCACCGGAGGTTCCGGGCCAGGCGCTGGTGGCGCCGAAGCCGCCGCCGACGAAGGGCAGGATCGAGGTGCCGGTGCCGCCGCGCTCGGCCAGGTAGCGGCGGAACAGGAGGTCGGCCGAAAGCAGGCGACCGCCGTTCCCCAGGGAGAAGCGGTCAACCTGCAACACGAGCCCCGTGTTCCAGTCATTCAGGAAATCCAGGAAATCAGCGGCCGCCGGCGGCCGGAAGATAACCGAACCGCCGTAACCGAAATTCCCCTGCTCATGGGAGAACGTGCCGCCGAACGACAGGTGCCCGCAGATGAACGGCGGCTCGCCCTCGGGTCGGTTCAGGCGGCTGACCGGGGACGACAGGCGGCGATTCGTCTTCTGGTCGCTCCCGGCCCGACCCGCCCCGAAGGCCGTCCCGGGCATGGACGTCCAGAGCAGGACCAGCGCCAGGACGACGGCCAGTGGACGCGTGGTGCGGGTAAGGTCGGCAGACGACACGGGACTTGTCCTTTCGGCCCGCGCCGATTCCGGCGTCGCGGGACAGACGGAGTTTGCAATCCCGATGCCAACCACAGATTTCCTCCCGTGAGGCAACCGCTTGCCTGCCAATCATCTGCACGTTAGGATGCCGGCATAGCGCCGGGCCACGCCCCCGTGGGTGAACGGTTTCGGGCCGCCTGCGGAAAGGACGGATCGTGACGGACCAGTCGACCTTCGAGCCCGGGCTGCCGGACAGCGTTCGGGTATTGGCCGGCCCCGGCCAGGGGGAATTGACGGAACAGCGGTCGCGCTTCCTGGCTTTCGCGTTCCCGGCGCCGGACGAAGCTGCGGCGCGCGAGGCCATCGCCGGGGTGGCGCGGCGCTACCACGATGCCCGCCACGCCTGCAGCGCCTGGCGCCTGGGCCACGGCCCGCTCCCGCTCGAACACCGCAATGACGACGGCGAGCCATCGGGCACCGCCGGCGAGCCGATTCTCGCAGCCATCCGCAAGCGGGACCTGACCGATTGTGTCGTCGTGGTGGTCCGCTATTTCGGCGGCGTCAAGCTCGGCACCGGGGGGCTGGCGCGCGCCTACGGCGGCGCCGCGGCACTGGCCCTGGACTCCGCGCCGGTTGCCGACCTGCCGCTCGGGCGTCGGTTCCGGCTGCGGTACCCGTATCCGCTGCGGCGGGTGATCGAGCACCTGCTCCACGCCCGTGGCGGACGCACCGAGACCGAGGACTACGCGGTGGAAGTCACCTGGGAGGTCTGGCTGCCCCATTCCGGGAGCCGTGGCTTCACTGCGGCGGTCTTCGAGGCGACCGCCGGCGCAGTCACGGCCGAGGAAATCACGCAGGCCTGATCCCGCGCTCGGGAAACGCGGCTGGCAAGAACGCGGCTGGAAAAAACGGGGACCCTGGCCACTCGGCCAGGGTCCCCGCGCTTCGCTCGTCTTCCCGTCATCCGGTCGTCCTGTCGGCCCGCTGTCCGGTCAGCCTCACCGGAACGATCGGACCCTCCGCGCGCCCTCAGACCTGGCGGTCCTCGGCGTAGTCCTGCATGTACTTGAAGGTCTTGCTGGTCCTGATCTTCTCGAAGGCCTCTTCCTTGATCTGCCGGATGCGCTCACGCGTCAGGCCCATGATCTGGCCGATCTCCTCGAGCGTCAGTTCCTGGTCGGTGCCCAACCCGTAGTAGAGCTTGAGGACCTTGGCCTCACGGTCCTTGAGGTCGCAGAGCATGCGCCCGATGCTCGAATTCAGGTCGTCGTCCAGGACCTTCGAGTCCGGACCTTCGCTCGCCGTGTCTTCGAGGAAGTCGAGGTACGTGCTGTCCTCGTCGTTGCCCACGAAGTCATCCAGGAAGAAGTTATCCTGCATGAGGGGCAGCGTATCCTTGACCTCTTCGACCGACAAGCCGAGGAACTTCGCGATCTCCTCCGGCTCCGGCTTGCGACGCAGCTTCTGCTGCAGCTCGCTGCTGGCCTTCTTGATCTGGTTCAGCACACGCGCGCGATTCAGCGGCATGCGCACGATCTTGCTGTGGTTCGCCAGCGCGGCGAGGATCGACTGCCGGATCCACCACACCGCGTAGGAAATGAACTTGAAGCCACGCGTCTCGTCGAAGCGCTGGGCGGCCTTCAGCAGGCCGAGGTTGCCCTCGTTGATCAGGTCCTCCAGGGGCACGCCGTAGTGCGCGTATTCCTTGGCGATCGAAACCACGAAGCGCAGGTTCGCCTTCACGAGCTTGTGCAGGCTCTCGTTGTCGTTCGCGTGGATGCCGCGGGCCAGTTCGCATTCCTCGTCACGGGTCAGCAGCGAGTACGCCTTGACCTCCTGGAAGTACAGGTCGAGGTTGCTCATCAGCTGGGCAGCGGGAGCCGCCTGCTCCTGGGCGGCACGAGGGCCCCGCTTGGCCTTGGCGCGCGCCCGCGGGGCGGCCTTGACCGCCACGCCCTTCTTCGCCGCTGCCGCCGCCGGAGCCGCCTTCGCGCTCAACGTGACGGCTGCCTTCTTCGTCGTCCGGACCTGCTTGACAGGCTTGGCCATGATTGCCTCTCCATCCGCTTGGCTTTTGGGTCGCCGGCAGTGGGGCCGCGCTTCCCGTGGCGTCCCGGCGGGCAGCGCCGGGGAGCGTGTTTCTTTTGTGACCTGAGCCCCTCTATACAAGTTGTATACCAGCCGCATCATTTCCGGGCATGTTTGTTCAGTATTGTAAGTGTCACCTTAACAATCTGTTACATCGACATCAGGACACGTTAAGCGAAGGCTGGAAACGTTTTCAGGCGACTTTTGACAATTTGGCAAAAGCAGCCTGCGTGCTGTCGCCAGATTGTCAAGAAGGTGTAAGCACCGGCTCCCCGGCTGGTGCGACGGCCCGGCCCCTGTTAAGGTTGCCGCGGCTCTTTCCAGACAAGGCGGCGGTTCGATGCGTCCAGACCCGGCTCCCGGCCCCCAGGGGCGAAGCGAAGTGAAGGCGTCCCGCACCGTCAGCGGCGACCGCGCCGTGCCGCGTCCGGAGATCGCCCTGCCAGGCGACCCGGCGCGGGGTGTGGTGCTGCAGGGCATCGTCGTGGCCGCCGTGCTGACCGTTGCCCTGCTGCTGGCCTGGCATCCCCTCGAGGACCTCGACATCTGGTTCCACCTCCGCGCCGGCACCGACCAGCTCGCGCACGGCCCCCTGCCTGCACTCAACCAGTACAGCTTCACCGAGCCGCGCCATCCGTGGCTGAACCACGAATGGCTGTTCCAGGCACTGGTGCATGCGACCGCATCACATGACGCCCTGCCCGCGGTTGACGCCGCAGGCTGGAACCTGCTGCGCACAGCACTGGCTGGCCTGCTGGCGCTGCTGCTCGTCCTTGGTGACGGCGGCCTGGCGCGCCTGCAGGGCCGCGCGGACGGGACTGCGGCGCCGGGAACCGGACTGGTGCTGCTTGCGGCCCTCGGGCTGCTGTGGCCGCGGCTCATGCTCCGGCCTGAATTGCTGTCGTACATCGCCATCGTCCTGCTCGTGCGCTGGACCGAGGGGCTCGGCACGGAAGTCGCGCGCGATGGACTCGGCGCCCTGCGGCCGCGCCGATGGCTCGACCCGCGAACAAGTGCAGGACGTGTGTGGTGGCTCGTGCTGATCTGGGCCCAGGCACATGGCTTCTCCTCGGTGGCCCCGCTGATCGTCGGCATCGGCCTCGTCGGCGGCACCGCCGACGGACGGCTGCGCCGGCCCACCAGCGCGGCCTGGCGGGCAGCGGGCCTCGGCGTGTTGGCCATGCTCGTCGCGTTGCTGGCCACCCCCAACGGGTGGCAGGGGCTGGTCTTCCCGTTGCGCGCGATCGGCCAGTTCCGCGGCGCGGATGCCGACCTCAGGCGCACTGTTGCCGAGCTGACCCCGTTGCTGGCCAGTCCGGATGCGCTGCACGCGACGATCCTGTTGTTCAAGCTTAGCCTGATCGCCGGCGTGCTGCTGGCCGTCACCGGCTGGCGGCGCATCGGCCTGCTGCGACTGGTGCTGTGGGCGGCGACGGCCGCGGCGGCCTTCGCCACGCAGCGGGCCCTCGGCCCCTACGCTGTGGCCTTCGCCCTGCTCGGAATGCGCTACGCACCCTCGTTGCCGCTGGTCAGCGTTCCGGTGGCGAGACTGTCGTCGCGCGCCCGCGTGGCCTGGGCCGTCGGCATGGCGACGGCTGTGGTCGCGGGCGCCGCCTGGTGGACGCAGGGCATCGTGAGCAACGGCTTCTACCTGGCCGAAGGCGTCGCCCGCCGCTACGGCGACGGACTGGCGACTGCCCAGTACCCGCTGATCGCGGCCGGGCGCCTTGCCGGGAGCCGCCATCGCGCGTGTTCGCGAACCTGGGCGCGAGCGGCCTGCTGCTCGGCACCACGCGGGCCGAGCTCTGCATCGACGGGCGGACCGAAGCCTATTCGCCGGCGCTGTGGCGGGAGTACCTCGAGATCAAGCGTGGCGGCGACCAGGCCCTGGCGCTGCTCGACGCGCGCCATGTCGACCGCGTGTGCCTGGCCGGTCCCGACGGCGCCTTTGCGACGCTGGCCCGTGACCTCCTCGCCTCGCACCGCTGGCAACTCGAGAGCGCCGAAGGCGCCGGCCTGCTCCTGCGCCGCGAGAGCCTGCCCCCTGGCCCCGACGCGGCGCCGCTGCAGGAAGCCGCCAAGAGAAGCGAACTGATGCGCGCCGCCCGCGCCCAGGAACAGGAAGCGCGCGACCGGGGGCTCAGCGCTGCCCGCGCCGCGGATGCCCTGCTGGCGGCCGCATCCCTTCACGGACTGGCCGGCGACACAGGATCGCAGCGTACCTGCCTGGAGCAGGCCGCGCAGCGCGCGCCGCGGCACGGTTTGGCCCAGCACAACCTCGGCAACCGGTTGCTGGCTGAAGGCAGGTTCGACCTGGCGCTGGAACGCTTCAAGGCCGCGGCGGCAGCCAACCGGCGCCTCGGCGGCCCGCGGCTGAACGCAGGGGTCTGCCTCATGCGCATGAACCGCCCTGGCGAAGCCGCGCGGTGGTTCGAGCAGGCCACCCGGCTGGACAATGGCGGCTTCGAGGCGTGGGCAAACCTGGCGATTGCCCGCAACGCCGCGGGGGGACCGGGCCGGGGCGCTGTCGGCCATCGACCGCGCCCTGGTCCTGTCCCCCGCCAATGCCCGCCTGACCGGCCTGCGCGACAGCCTGCGCCGGTCCGGCTCCGCTCAGTAGCGTACGTCGACGCTGTAGGTCAGTACCGTCTCGCCTTTCGCCGGCACGGGCACGGCGAACGACAACGTCGACGCATCGACCTTCCTGGCCGGCAGCGACGACGTCTGCACTTCCCAGAAACCGCCCACCGGCTCGATCACGTCGACGGTGACGGCTTCGCTCTTGTGATTGCGGATGGTGATCGAGAAGCTGTGCCGGTAGAGATCCTCGGCCAGCTTGCGGCTGTCGGTGCGCACGCGCTCGACCACGATGTCGAAGGCGTTGCCGATGCGCAGCTCCACCGTCTCGTCGACGGGCGTGTGCTTGATGCGGTCCTCGCCCAGCAGCTGGCGGCCGCCGCCCGACGAACGTCCATACACCCGCATGACACCGGCCGGCAGCGGCTTGCCGAGGCCGTTCTTCTGCGTATTCGCCCACGAATAGAACACCTCGACCGCCGGTGCGTCGTCGAGCCGGCCCATACCGCGGAAGAAGTACGTTTGTCCCGTTACCCGGTAATGGCGCTGCACACTGAGGCCCGAAGCCTCGAACAGGCCGATCTGCTTGATCTGGTTGTCGAGAAGCGTGGTGGGGTTCTGCAGCGTGTACAGGTGGTAGTCGTAGAGCTCTTCCTCCACGAAGGCGTTCCCGGCGCGCGAGACCTTGGCCATATCCATCGCCATCAACATCTCGGGTTGCGGCCGCACCTGGTTGACGTCGCCGGCCACCAGCAACAGGCGCGCACCCTCGAAGGAACCGCCGCTGCGGTTGTCCACCGACACCCAGGACTGCAGGTCACCGCGCTTGCCCGCCTCGTCGAGTTGCAGCACATAGTCAGCCTGCCAGGACATCCCCTGCGTCACGTACGAAGCCTCGATGTCCAGCGTGCCCTTCCTGGCGCTTTGCGCCAGCCAGGCCAGTGTCGGACGATCGCGGAGGTTTGCCGGCAGTTCCGGCAGGGCCAGGCGGCCGGGCACGTCGAACACGATCTCGTTGCCGACCCGGAACACCGGACCGCCGCTCATGCCGAGGAGCGTCCCCTGCACGCGCGTGCCGTCCTCCTGGATCCAGGCCACGTCGCGCCCGACGTACTTCTCGAGGATCCGTTCGCGCGAAAGCAGGTCGAATTCGTAGTTCTGCTCGAGCAGTTCGAAGCGCCCGTCCGCACCGCCGGTGACCAGCAGCGTGACCGGGCTGATCCTGGCCGGGACGTCACGGAACTCCAGGCGGACATCGCCCGCCGGCAGGTCGACGGTGCGCGTCTCCCGCACCAGGGCCATGTCCTGGTTGTAGACCGTCACGTCGACGCCGCGCCGGGCGCCGGCACCGCTGATGACGGGTCCCGCAGCGTCCGTCGCCGCTGCCGCAGCCGTCGCCAGGGCCGACAGCATGAGGCCCAAAACCGTCCATTTGCGCAACATCCGGCAAACCTCCTGAAAATGCGGCCACCTGCCCGCGCCGACGCGACACTCCGTGGTAAAGTCGGTCCCCGATCCGTCGATCATGGCCGAGTCCGGGAATGATCATTGCCCGAGCCGCCGCGCCGCCGAGCGTCGGCAACGGCTTCCGGTGAACAGCGGAACGCCTGTGGCGTTCCCGCGGAGGATCCTGTGAGCCACGCCGTCCTGATCGTCGATGACGCCGAATTCACGCGCAGCCAGCTGTGCGACATCGTCCACGGCCTGGGCTGGACGGTCGTCGCCGAAGCCGGCGACGGGGCTGCGGCGGTAGCCCTTCACGCGAAGCTCCGGCCCGACCTGGTGCTGCTCGACATCACCATGCCGACGATGGACGGCAACGAGGCACTGGTCGCTATCCTCGCCGCCGACCCCGCAGCCAAGGTCGTCATGATCACGGCGCTCGGCCAGAAGGACCAGGTCCTTGCCGCGATCAAGCTGGGCGCCCGCGATTTCATCATCAAGCCGTTCGACGACGAACGCGTCTCGGCGACGCTCACGCGCCTGCTCGGCGCGGCAGTGCCGGTCGGCGCCGCCTGACCCCTACCGAAGCCCTGTCCAATCCTCTGGATTTCCGGCTGCTCAGGCCGTCCCGCGCTGTTCGCGGGCCGCGCGCGCCTGGCTGTAGTGCAGCCGCGCTTCCTGCGGCATGCCCAGCGCGTCGCAGGTCAGGGCCAGCTGGTAGTGCAGGCGCCCGTCCTCGGGCGTGAACTCGAGCGCCTTCTCGAGCGCCAGCCTGGCTTCCTCGTAGCGCTGCAGCTTGTGCAGGCAGGAACCCAGGTAGAACGGCACCCGCACCAGCCGCGGGTCGAGCCGCCAGGCGGCCTCGAACCGCTTGCAGGCGTCGGCGTACATGCCGCACTTCATCTGGCACAGCGCGGCGTAGTACTGGCCGCGCGTGAATCCCGCGTCACAGCCCAGGGCACGCTCGAAGCACTCGAGCGCGCGCAGGTATTCGGCGGCCCCGTAGTGCACCAGGCCGAGGTTGTGGTAGCCCTCGGCATCGGGCTCGATCGCGATGGCGGATTCGAAGGCGCGGATGGCCTCCTGTGAGCGACCGGCTTCGGCGTAGATCGCACCGAGGTTGTGGAAGGCCACGGCGCTGCCGGCGCCCTTCTGGGTGGAGCGGCGATACCAGAGGACCGCCTCGTCGCGACGCCCCTGGCGATCGCAGCAGACGCCCAGGTTGGTCAGGTAGGCGTGGGCATCGGGTTCAAGTTCGACGGCCCGGCGAAAGACCATCTCGGCGTCGCCCACCAGGTCCAGCTTGAGGAGCACGCAGCCCAGGCGATAGAGCCACTCGTGCCGGGCAGGCTCCTGCTCCAGGGCCAGTTCATAGGCCCGTCGCGCCTCGTCCAGGCGGCCGGCATTCTCCGCCCGGCGCCCGTTCTCGAAACAGGCTGCCGCCGGCGGGGATGTCGTTGCCCTGAGGCTGGTTGTCACGATCGCGTGGTGTCATCAGCGGAATCTAGCTGCAGGGCGCGCGGCGGTCAATGGCCGGCTGCAGGGCATGGGCAGGCATCGCGCGACGGGGCGCAGCCACGGGCGCCGCTGCCTAGAGCGGCGACTCGTCGTCGATCTCGACCTCGAGCAGCAGGCGTACCGGCGTGCTGCCCTGCAGCAGACGACGCGGGATCTTCACCGGCACGATCACCGTCGGCCTCAGTTCGTGGTAGATGGCATCGCTGAGGGCCCGGGTCGATTTCCCGACCTCCGAGCCGGGCAGCGGCGGACCGTAGTCGAAACCGAGCGTCGTGGACGGGGCCGGCCCCGGTGCCGGGGCAGCGGGCCGCTCGGGCGGCGGCGGCGGCGCCGACGCAAGGGCGGCCGCGGCCGGGTTCGACGCCAGGTGGTTGACCGTCAGGCCCAGGACGGCCTTCAGCGTCTCGCGGGCCCCGTCGCCGTTGGCCGCATTGGCCGGGAACGACAGCAGGCCCCAGGGATTGAGCAGGCTCTCCAGGCGATCCACCGGCAGCGTGTCGGGCCGGTCACGCCGGTTGTACTGGATCACGATGGGGATCCGCATCAGGTCGAGGTCCCACGACTCCAGCCACGCCTTGAGCGATTCGAGGGCGGACAGGCTCTGGTCCAGCATGGCCGCGCTCGAGTCGACCACGAACACGATGCCGTCGAAGGGCGGCCGCGCCTCTCGCCCGGCCGTGCGCAGCCGCTCGCGCCCCGCGTCGACTGCCTGCACCAGCACCTGCCAGTCGCCCTGGGCGCCGTGGCGGACGCGGAAGGCGATCTGCCGCTCGGGGTCATCGGTGGCCAGTGCCAGCCGCTGCTCCGGCGGGATCGACCGGTGGATGACGCGCAGGTTGGCGCGCTTGCCGGCGCTCGCGGGCCCGTAATAGAGCACGCGACAGGTACGGCTGGCTGTGAGCTGGGTGGTGGCCACGACTTCCGTCCTTGGTGATCACCGGCGCTGGCAAACCCGCCGGGGCGGGCGCGAACACCCATGCGAAGCAAGGGATGTGCCACGAAACGACAAGTATCTTCTTGTCATTTCATCAGATCCCGCTCCCTTCCCGGGAACGGGCAAGCATTTTGCAACATCGCCCGGGAATTACAGGGCACTACGGCGTCCTGCCCGGTCGGGCCGCCACCGCCAAACCACCGCCCCGGGAGCACTTCATGACCACGAACACCGACAAGATCCTCAAGACGATGTTCGCACGGCTGCTGCAGATCGAGATCGACGATCCGCTCCTGCAGAAGCTCTGCGCGGTCATCGACAGCGTGACCGAACGGGTGGGCGGCAATTTCGACCTCGAGACGGTGCAGGGGCAGAATACGTTCCGTGCGCTGCTGTGCTCCATGGTGGTCCACGGCTGGGGCAACGGCATGCACCCCTACCACAACCCGGCAGCCAACCAGGACGGCAACCCGGTCGAGGTGCGCGTCAGCAAGGACATCCTGATGTCCATGCTCGACCTGCAGGCGCTCCGCTACGTGAAGAAGGACTCGCAGGGCCGGGTCAAGCAGGCCCTCTTCGAACCGGATCACAACGCCCGCGTGCGGCAGCAGATCGACGACATCCTGGCGGAAATCAGCCAGGACAAGTGGACTTCCTGACACCGGCGCCTTTCGGGACCGGGTCACCCGCCCCACGGGACGCCGTGAGACGAAACGGCCGCCAGCCACGAAGGCAGGCGGCCGTTCCGTTGAAAAGCGCGATGCGACTAGAAGACGTTCCGGCCGTCGGCCAGGATCTCGTTCAACGCATCGCGGAAGTAGTCCGTCGAGCCGGCCACCTCGGGCGTGACCTTCTCCTTGTAGAGCTCCCACGACTTCTTGATCTCGGGCCCGAGGGCGTCCAGCAGGTTCCCCTCGGCCAGGGCCCGCTCGTAGACCTCGCGGTTGTAGACCTTAATGTCGGAAACCAGCGCGCGCGCCAGCATCTCTTCCTTGCTCCGGCGGCGACGCGCGGTGGCGGGCTGGTCCATGACCGCGGTGCCCGACGGCGCGGGCCCGCGGACGACCTCGGCGGCCGGCGTGCGGGTCGCGGTGACCGGCTGCGGGCGCGCCGGCGCCGGCGGGGCGCGGTGCGGCTCGGGTGCCGGGCGCACGGGCTGGCGGGATTCGACGTGGACCTCGGGCGCATGGGTCGCCGGCGCCTGGAATGACGGCGCCTGGGCCGCCGCTTCCTCACTGCGCGAACGGTGCCGTCGAGCTGGAAAACGCCGCGGCAGGACGGGCAGCGGACGCGGATCTTGCGGTGCGGCACGCGGTCGGCTTCCAGGCGGTAGCGCGCGTGGCAATCGGTGCACGTGGTGATCATGTACCCGCTCCTTATGGGTGACTCGGAACCCGTCATGAGGCACGACAGGTTTCGGCCGCCGCGGGTCGGCATTTAGCGCAATTTCGCGCCGCGGTTCCCGGGAACGATACTGGCAATCAGGGTCGGTAGACGAGGTCGGTCACCAGCCGCCCCACCTGCCCGAGGGTGGCTGCTGAGCAGCGCTCGGGGGTGTCGTCGGCGGTGTGCCACTGAGGGTAGTCGAAATCGATCAGGTCGACCGCAGGGATGCCGGCCATGAGGAACGGCACGTGGTCGTCGAAAACGGCGCGCCCGGGCACGGCTTCGAAGACCGTGAGCCCCAGCGAGGCAGCACGGGCGAACACGGCGCGGGTCCATTCCGGGGCCCGCTCCAGTGAATAGGCCTCCTGCGGGATCCGGGCGCCGGCCTCGCCGACCATGTCGAGCAGGACCAGGCCGCGCGGGTATCCCTCCGCCAGGGGGCTGCCGAAATCCCCACGCGTGGCCACGAGATGCCGGCTGCCGAGGCAGAAGCCTTCGATGTCGTGCGCCGCGCCCGAGTCCTCCGCGTCGAAGAAGAGCAGGTCCACGCCCTGCGGCGGCGGCGTGCGCCCCAGCAACTCGATCAGGTGCAGCAGCACGGCCGTCCCGCTGGCGCCGTCGTTGGCGCCGATGACCGGCTGCTTGCGCCGGGCGGCGACCGGGTCACGGTCGGCCCAGGGGCGCGTGTCGAAATGGGCGCCGAGCCACAGGCGCTCGCCCCCGGACGGCCCGGCCGAAACGACTAGGTTGCAGGCCTCGATCGCCGATCCGCCGGGGCCCAGCGGCACCTCGAAGCAGACCGGGACGACGCGCAGCCCGGCCTTGCGCGCCGCGGCTTCGATCAGGCGCCGCAGTTCCAAGTTGCCCGGCGAACCGGGCGTGCGCGGTCCAAGGGCGCATTGCTCGCGAATCAACTCCAGGGCACGCTCGCCCGAGAACCCGGGAACAACAGGGCCCGCCGCAGCGGCAGTGCCGACGCCGATGGTCGTCATGATCACGCACACCACCCCGGCAAGGGTTGCGGAAATCAGCCGGTGCCTAGAAGACAAAGGTGGCCTCCACGCCCAGGCCGAGCGTCGTCTGGGTCTGGTCGGTGGCGATGTTGGCGTTGCGGCTGAACTTGAAGCGCATCGCGCCCGTCAGGTTCCGGGAAATCTGGTACGTGAACCGGGGCTCGACGCTGATGCGCTTCGTCCCGGTCGGAGCCGTGGCTGCCAGTCCGGGATTCTCGCGCTCCGTGCGGTCGGACTGGTAGGAGATGTCGACGTCCATGTTCACGTTCTGGCTGGCCCCGGGCTTGTAGAGGCCCATCTTCGCCAGGAAGCGCTCGGCACGGAACTGGTGGCGCAGCTGCAGGCCGTAGCGCGACTGCGTCGTCGAGGTGATCACGCCGTTGCCCCGGGCATCGTCCCACTTCAGGTTCGCATTCAGGGTCGCCGAGAGCCCGCTCGGGAAGGTGAACGACCAGCGCGGCTGCAGCGTCGTCGAGATCGTGGGGTTGTAGACGGTCTCCGTGTAGTTGTTCACGGTCAGTCCGCGCTTGTAGCCGACGTTGAAGCTCGACGAGCGGAACCAGCCCTCGCCTTCCTTCTTGCCCCCGCCGAGCAGGCCCCACTTCTCGATGCCCGACAGGCTCAAGGTCACGTCGGGCCAGTCCTCGCGCCGGTTTTTCGACTCCGAGCCCACCTGCTCCCGCCGGCTGTCGGTCTTGGCATACTTGAAATCCAGTGAGAGCGTGCGCGTGACCTTCATCGACGTCGCCAGCGACAGTGTTTCCTGGTGGTCGAACGAACTGGCCGCATAGCGCGATTCGTCGGAGTCGATGTCCGAAGTGAAACCCGCCTGGTACCAGAACGTGGCCTGGTCCAGGAGGCGCGCGTAGCTGCTGTTGTCGCGGGTGGTGAACGTCACCTTCAGGGCCTGCGTGTTGCGCAGAAGCGACAGGACCGGTTCCACCAGCGACCGCGGCCCGAACCCGCCGCCTCCACCCTCCACTGCCTGCTCGGCCGGGACGACTTCGCCGTCCAGGCGCTGCCGCTCGCGCTCGAGTTCGAGCCGCTCCTCGGCGGCTGCCAGCAGTTGCTCCTCTTCGCGGCGCTGCCGTTCCTCGGGAGTCAACAATTCGTCTTCGGCGGGCGGCACCGTCGGCGCGACGGAGGCGCCCGCGGTCGTACTGTCGGCCGGCGTCGTACCGCCGGGCGGGACGTCGGGCGTACCGCCGCCGGGGCCCGCACCGGGGAACCCGCCCTGGGGCCGCCGCGAGTTCTGGCCTTCCAGCCGGCGCTGCTGATTCACCATCTGGTCGCGCTGGCCGGCACTGTACTTCTGCTCCGGGAACAACGCCTTCACCGCATCGCCGATCGGCACGCTCAGGCGCAGGTCCCAGTTCGCCGAGTTGCTGATGCTCCGGATGTCGTCCGGATCGCCGGGCTGCCGCAGGGCCGGATCGTGCACGTCGTTGAAGCCGCCGCTGTACTGCAGCGAAGGGTTCACCTTGTCCAGCGTCTTCATGAACAGGCGGGCCGGCGCGAACAGGAGCCCGGGGGGAATCTTGACGCCCTTCGGGGTCGAGAAGGTGATGCGGAGGTCGTAGCTGCGCCGGTTCTCCTCGCCGATGTTGACCCCGAACCGTGTCTGCTCACGCAGCAGGTCGCGGTCGGAGTTGGCGCTGAAGGCCATGTCCATGACCGGCAGCGGCGCGTAGTCGAAGGAGCCGGTCAGCTTCCCGGTGCGCTTGCGATCGACCGGGCGCACGGTTTCCACGCCCGTGTCGGTGATGGTCGTCGAGGCGCCCTCGCTGGCGGCAAAGCTGGCGCCCAGCGCCACCTTGCGCGGCACCAGCGAGATGCTCTTCAGGATCGGGACGCGCCCGACCACAGGGTAGCTGGCCAGCGAATAGGCCCCGGGAATGCGCAGGTCGAAGTTGAGGCTGCCCTGCAGGCTCTTGCTGCGGCTGCGCAGGAGCGGCCCCTCGTTCGAATCGCGCGACCCGCTCATCTGCAGCGACCAGGGATCGACCAGGTAGCGCAGCAGCACCGCCTTCGCCGGCGTGTGGTTGAGCCGGGCGGAGACCTGTTCACGGGTGCTGATCGAGGTCATGGCGCCGAGCAGGTCGTTGTCGAGGATCTCGATATCGCTGTTGGCCACGTACCGGGGCTGGTCGATCGTCTGGCGGCGGCTGCCGCTGACCGGCAGGCGGAATCCCGCCAGGGGCACGTAGTCCTCCAGGTTCAGGCTGTTCGCCACGCTCCATTCCTCGTGGTCGATGCCCGAGCCGACGCGCTTGTCCAGCCCGTGGAACGTGTCGTCGTTGTGCTTCCAGTCGAAGTCGACCTTGAAGACATCGGCCATGTTCAGGCGCAGGCCGGCCCGCTGCGCCATGCCGTTCTCGCGCTTGATGCCCTCCAGCCGCACGTCGTTGATGTACAGGTACCCGCTCGCCGGCGTGGTCAGGAGGTTGTTGGCGACGGCCATGTAGTAGCGGCGCACGCGCCTCAGGTCGGGCCGCCCCACCACCCGTACGCGATACTCCTCGCCGGTCTCCAGGTCGGCCAGTCGCGAGTGGACGGCGCCGTCCTCGCGCAACTCGCCGTTCTTGGCGTTGGACAGCTCGGCCAGTCCGACCGACATGCGGCGCCAGCCCGTTTTGGACCCGCTGTCGCTGAACCGGTAGGCCACCTCGTAGTAGTTCAGGGTGTCGGCGCCGACGCGGAACAGCAGGTCGAGGTCGGCCGTGTCGTGCGACGGGTTGTACCAGTACCACGACATGTTGCGGTAGGCGGTGTAGTCGTCACCGCGCGGCGAGACCTGCTTGCTCACGCGCATCATGTGGCCGCGCTCGAGGTCCTGGTAGTTGAGGACCAGCGACTGCTCCTTGTCCGGGATGTTGTTCTCGCTATGGACCGCGAACGGCGGCGGATAGTCCGGGTTCTCCTTGTTGTTCACCTCGCCGAGGAAGAACTCCTCGTCCGGCAGCCGCTCGCCGGGGCTGAGCAGGATTTCGCCGTCGATGCGCCGCACGCCTTCCCGCTCCCAGCGGCTGCCGAGGAATCGCAATTCCGAGATCTGCAGGTGCATGGCCGCGGGCGCCGTCGGGCTGTCGTTCTCGTACCAGATGCGCGCGTGCGTGACCGCCTTGATGTCGGGCGGCGCGTTGCCCTCGACCTGGTCGATGGCCGCCAGCGGGATGCGGTACTTGCGCCAGGCGATATTCCCGGCGACCAGGTCCGCGACGTTGTCGTAGTCCTGGACGACATCCACCAGCGGTTCGGTATCCTTCAGGTCGATCGTGACCGTGAAATAGCCGTCGGTCCGGTCGAGGTTGCCGTTCGCGTTCAGGTCCTCGGTGTCCTCGCGGTTGTTGCGCGAGGTGTTGTTGATGCGCGGATACGGGGAATCGCCTTTGTAGTCGTAGTCCGCACTGTACAGCAGGGCTTCGGCTTCGCTGCCGGACAGCCCGATGTCCTCGGTGGATTGCCAGACACCGTCCCCGATCCCGTCCTCGCCAGGATGCCGTCCTCCTTCTCGTACTCGCCGACCACGAGACCGCCGGCGCCGTCGGAAGGCCAGTAGCCGTCCTCTTTGATGTAGCCGAAGTCGATGTGCAGGCGTCCTGAGCGCGCCGTCGGTTCGCGGCGACCTTGTCGTTGATCCATACCTCGACGAACTGCGACTTCGACAGGTCCAGCCCGGTGCGGCTGATGCCGCGCATGATGCCGCCCCAGTTCCCCGTCTGCCAGGTCCCGTCCGCGCGCAGGTACAGATCCATGGCCGTCTGGGTCTCGTCGCGCTCCTGGTTCACCAGGTCCGGGTTCAGGTACCGCCGCAGCACCCGGTCCTTCGGCAGGAACCAGCGTATCGTCTTCACCCGATCCGTGGGCGCGAAGGTCCGCGTATCTGGATTGTCGCGCAGCCACTCGGCGCCCAGTTGCGGCACGCTGGCGTAAGACCAGCTCAGGCGATTGAGGCTGACCATGTCCGAAGCGTCGACGCCCTCGAAGTCCTCGAGGTAGACGAGCCCCTTGGTGTTGGGATTGGGCTTGCTGATCGCCAGTTCGCCCGAGAACTGCACCGTGCTCTCGCGCTCCGAGTCGTTACGGCTGAGGAAATTCGCCACCTTCGTGAGGAACGTGGGCTTGAACGTGTGCTGGACGTTGAAGTTGCCGACCAGGTTCTTGCTCGGCTCCTCGCCCAGCTTGGCCTTCTCGCCGACGATCGACTCGCTCTGGTACAGCCAGGTGGTGGCTATCTTGCTGTCGCGGCCGAGGTCGTAGCCGAGGCTCAGGCCCATCAGGCTCGTGTTGCCGCCGCCCAGGAAGGGCGCGTACTGGTAGTCGACGCCGATCTTGCTGTCGGCAGAAAGATTCGCCGCCTCGCCCTTGAGCTGGATCTCGCCGAAGGTGTAGTCGATCTCGTAGTCGACGTCGCGTGTCAGGGTACGGCCGTCGAGCGTGACCGTCTCGGAGCCCTCCTCGATGTTCGAGGCGCCGAGGTTGAAGCTGCTGGCGGCGGCGGCGTGCGTGGCGATGATCTCGAAATGGGCGTAGTCCGGGAACTGGGTCGCCTGGGTGTCGACTTCGTACAGCAGGCTGTCCTGCGGGTTGTCGGCCAGTCGGCTCTGCGCCCAGACGAAGTCGGCCGACCCGGCGTACTGCTCGTACTTCTCCCTGGGTCCGGCGAACGGCCGCGGGAAATCCAGCGGGAATTTCAGGAGGCCCTTCGTCAGGTCGAACAGCACGGTGTTGTGGTCGACCTTGCCGTCGGGGACCGGCTCGCCCTGCTCGTTCTGCTGGTCCAACCCGAAGATCCGGATATACTCCAACCCGAGCAGTTCGGTGGTGCCGTCCTTCCCATTCCGGTCCAGCGTCGGTTCGTTCTCGGTGGCTGTCGTCTCGATGCGGAGCGAGAACGTGGTCGCGTCGATATTCGTGCCGCCCAGGGAATAGATGTTGCGCAGCACGTAGTCGAACACATGCGCCACACGCGTGGCGTAGGTGGTCTTCAGCACCTTCATCCGGTAATAGACGCCCTCGACGCCGTTCACGGCCTGTTCCGGGTTCACGAGGTCGGGATCATCGCCGACGCGCTGCGTCACTGCGCCGGCGGCATCAATGACGGCATAGACGACCGCCAGCACGTCGCCGGCATCATAGGAAGAGCGCATGTCGAGGGCGACGAGGTTTCCGTTCGTGTCCTCCATCAGGTCGAAATTCGTGATCTTGCGCCAGCGCGCACCCGTGTAGTGTGCGTTGCTGAAGTCCTTTTCGTCCCAGGCATAGCACCCGAGGGTGTCGACGTACACGGCCACGTTCCGGATGTCGTCGACCCCGAACTGCCCGGTCGGCATCAACTGGTACACCCTGATCGAGCTGGGATCGATCTTCTCTCCCGGAATCTGCCGCCCGAACGGCTCGCGCTCCGGCAGGTCGAGCTTGAAGAACCGGTTGTTGAGGTAGTCCGACGAGCGGATGATGTTGTCGGAGACCTGCCCGCCCTTCGCGTTGAACGACTTCGAGCTGGACTCGGCCTTCTGCTTGGAGGCCACGACGGTGAAATCGGCGCGGCCCACCTGGCCGGTGACCTTCAGGCCGAACAGGCCGGTCTTGTTCGAGCTGTAGCCGAGCAGCTGGCTGCCGGGCAGCGTCAGGCCGACGTCGCCGGTCTCGATGGTCTTGATGATCTCGTCCTCGAGGCCCTTGTACATCAGCTTGATCTTGGTCGCCTCGGGTCCCATCTGTTCGCTGTTGTGGTCGACCTCGAGGATGATCTTCTCGCCGATCGTGCCCGAAAGGTTGATCTGCAGCTGCTGTTCCATGTCGAGCGTCGGGAACAGCGACTGGCTCGTGACGCGCTCGCTGGCGACGAACGGCTTGGTCACCGTGCTCTCGCCGCTGAGGGCGATGTGTTCGCGGCCGGTGATCTTGATGCGTGTCTTCTCGCCCTTGCCGATGATCTTCTCCAGCGTGCGCGGGAGCTTCACCGGGATCGTCAGGTTGATGAGGCTGGTTTCCTGCGCGTTCTTGCCGCTGCCGCTGCGGTCGAGCGCGTCGGTGCGCGTCAACACCGCGCCCACGGCGTGCCGCCGGGCCAGGAACCGATCGATATCATCGACAAAGACATCGACCGACGGGTCGCCGAGGGGCCGCGGCGGGTACCAGGTGAAGCCGCCCGGCAAAGGCTCGGCCAGCGGCACCAGGATGAAGAAATCGGGGTGCGTGATCTCGGTCAGGATGCCGAGCGGGCCGTTGTACTCGCGCAGCTCGGTGCGTCGTTCGAGGTCGATGTTGCCCCGCTCGTGCCACTTGAGCCGGACGAGGCTGGCCATGTCCGGGCGGCGCCCCGGCTCGCGCAGCGGGTCGACGCCCTGGCGGAGCAGGCGCTCCCGCAGGATCAGCCGCTCGGCGCCCAGCAGGCGCGGTTCGGCGGTGGACTTGAGCAGGGGGTCGAGTCCCGGCAGGATGGGACGGCCGTAGTCGGGGTCGGCCAGCGACGGCGCGGCACCCAGCGCCAGCAAGGCCCACAGGGCCAGCACGGCCCCTGGCAGGCGCCGGCCGGGGCGCGCGGCGGCCAAAGGCCGGGCGGCGGGGAACCACCGCCGGCGGAACGGGTTTCCGGACCTGCCATGCGACCGCGACAAAACTCGGGGAACTCCTTGCTGGGGCGGGCCCGGCCGCCGAAATACTGCTGGTCCGCACGGCGTTCGTCTACGAAAATGGTCAGGCTGTGCCCGGAACGATCCGGCCCTGACCGGACCGGCCGCAGCGGCGGGCAGTTTCCGGCGAGGTCCCGGCGGCCTTCAGGGGACGGTACGCAACCCGCGTCAGGTCCAGGTCGGCCGCCGGCAACCGGCGCCCCGATCCGGAGCCCGCTCAACCACGAAAGCCTCTCATGCGCTTGATTGACAGGCACTTGCTGACAGCGACAGCAGGACCGTTCCTCTTCGGCTGGTTCGTCATCACGTTCCTGCTGATGATAGATGTGCTGTTTCGGTACGTCGACCTGTTTGTCAGCAAGGGGGTCCCGTTCCTGTTGGCGACGCGCGTCCTGGGACTGAGCCTAGGGTATACTTTTGCATTATCCGTACCAATGGCGGTGCTCGTCGGGGTGCTCATGGGCGTGGGCCAACTGGCGGCCGATCATGAAATTACGGCCATGAAAGCCAGCGGCCTGAGCCTCTGGGCCCTGGCCCGGCCGCTGTTCGTGGCGGCGGCCCTGATCACCGCCTCGCAGGTGGCCTACAACCACTATGTCTACCCCCGGTCCAACCACACGCTGGTCAACCTGCTGCAGGACATCGGGCGGCAGAAACCGATGCTGGAAGTCCGCGAGCAGCAGTTCACCGACCTGAACGAGCACCTGACCATCTTCGTGCGCCGCAAGGACGACCTGACCGGCGTCATCGGCGACGTCACCATCGTCGAGAAGGGCCAGCCGGGCGACCTCTCCCCCCGGTTGACCATCGCCGAACGCGGCCGCATCGTGCCGGACCATGAGAACGACCTGCTGCGCATCGAACTGGAAGACGGCGAGATCCACGAAGTGCCCGATCCCGAGGATCCGGACACCTACCAGCTGACCCGCTTCCGGCGCCACAACCTGGTCGTCGAGAACATGGAGCAGGATTTCCAGATCTCCGAACGCAGCGCGCGCAGCGACCGTGAGATGGACCTTGGCGAGCTCATGGCGGCGGCGACCACCGAGCGCGAACATCAGGACGATGTGCGCGGGCGCGTGCGCGAGCTGGCCGGGACGGTGCTCGACGCGCAGTGGCGGGTCATGGACGACGGCTATCGCACGGAACTGGGCAACGCGCGGGCCGGCTCCCAGCGCCCGGCCGCGGCCGTGCTGGAAAACCACTTCCGGTCCAGCCGGCAGAAGGTGGAGCGGGCCCTGGAGCAGGACCGCTACCAGTCGCGCCTGCTGGAAAGCTACCGCGTGAAGGAGGCCAAGTACCTGGTCGAGTACCACAAGAAGTTCGCCATTCCCGTGGCCTGTGTCGTCTTCGTGCTGCTGGGAGTGCCGATGGCGGTGGCGGGTTCGCGCAGCGGGCGCGGGATCAGCGTCTCGCTGGCGCTGGCCGTGTTCCTCGTCTACTACGCCTTCCTGATGGGCGGCGAGAAGCTGGCCGATCGCGGCCGCCTGGACCCGGTCGTGGCCATGTGGAGCGCCAACGTGGTGCTGACGGCCATCGGCATTCCGCTGTTCATGCGCACCGTGCGCGAGGGGCGGCTGCCCGACCTGCCTGCCTGGCCCTGGCGCCGCCGCAGTGCGCACCCCGCCGCGACGCCGGGCGGCGCAGCCTGATGACCATCATCCACAGGCAGCTCCTGCTGACCTTCCTGCGCTACCTCGTGATGGCGCTCGTGGGCTCGCTCATCCTGTTCACTCTGATCGACCTGCTCGACCACATGGGCAGCCTGGTGGACAACGCCGCCACGGCGGGCGAAGTCGTGCGCTACTACCTGTACAAGGCCGCCTGGACGCTCGACATCGTGCTGCCGATCTCGATGCTGATGGCCACGCTGTTCTCGGTCGGGCAGATGGCGCGCTACCTGGAACTGACGGCGCTGTTCGCCGCCGGCTGGTCGCTGTTCCGGGTGACCCGGCCCCTGGTGGTGGCCGCCGCGCTGGTCTCGCTGCTGTCGCTGGGTTGGCGCGAATACGTGCTGCCGAAGGCCAACGTGGCGCGCGAGCGCGTCTGGGAAGTGGATATCCACGGACGGCCGGAGACGATCCGGCCCACGCAGAATATCGCCCTGACGGGCCCCGACGGACGGCTGTACTACGCCCGGCGCTACGACCCGGCCGCGAACCAGCTCACCGGCCTGAAGATCGTCACGCGCGAGGGCTCGCGCGTGACCGAGCGCGTCGATGCCGCACGCGCCGAGTGGGACGGCGAGCACTGGACGCTGGTGGACGGCACGCGGCGCGTCTTCGACGGCGAACTCGAGCGCCTCGACGCGTTCACGCGCCTGACCGCCGCCGACCTGACGATCACCCCGCGCGCGTTCGAGAAGGATCGCGTGGCCCAGGAGGACATGAACATCCGCCAGCTCCGCGAGCACGTGGTCCTGGTGCGCCAGACCGGCGGCGACCCGCGGTCGGCCGAGGTCGACCTGCAGTTCAACCTGGCCTTCCCGCTGGTGAACCTGATCGTCGTCCTGCTCGGGGTCGTCCTGGCCTCGGGCCCCCGCAAGACTACCGTGGCGTCCGGATTCGGCCTGACGATCGGCATCAGTTTCGGCTACTACCTGTTCATGAACTTCGGCCGGGCGCTCGGCCACGCCGGCGCGATCCCGCCCCTGCCGGCCGCCTGGGCCGGTAACGTGTTCTACGGCCTGCTGTTCCTGATGTTGTTCGCCCGGGCCCGCCGCTGAACCCGGCCCGCCGATTTTGGCTGGACTCCTTGCCCGGACAGCCCTAACTTGGTACATTGAATTGTCTTGTTGCCTAGATCGTGATGCCCGTGACCAGGCAGATTGGTTCCGGAACGGGGTTTCCGGGGCCGCTGATCGGCACCTCCACGCGACCCCACAGGGAGAGCAGACAAGCTCATGAAACGCGTATCCAAACTCCTGTCGATCTGCCTCGCCACGCTGGCGCTGGCCTTCCTGGCCACCGGCTGCAAGGAAGACAACAAGCCCCGCATCACCCGCATGAACGTCAGCCCTGCCTGCGGCGTGGCGCCGGTCGAGGTCATTGCCACGGCGTACGTCTCCGGCGGTGACGAAACGGGCGATCCCCTGGGCGGCAACAACGGCCTGGACATGACCTGGAACTACGGCGATGGCGGTACGGGCTCGACGTCGGTTTCCTACCACACGTACAACACGCCCGGCGAATACACTGTCGTGGTGACGGCCACGGATCCGGGCGGCGAAGCAGCAAGCGCGTCAGTGCCGGTCGTGGTGCTGCCTGACAGCCTGGTCGTCGAGGTGTCGACGAACTTCCCCGGCAACAATCCGACGACTGCTGATGTCGTACGGTTTGATGCCGTGGTCCAGTCTTGCGCTGTGGATTACCCGGCCGTTCCCGGCGACGCCGTGAAGCTCGCCTTCCGGTGGGAGATGAACGACCCGACGAACCGTGTGTTCACCGAGGCCCAGCCCGATTCCAGCTGACGCCCGAAGGCGACAATGGATTCCGCTTCGCGACAGCCGGTGAATATGATGTTGAATTGGCCGTCACCTATCCCGCCTGGGCCGTGACACGCCACCGGACGATCCACCTTTCCGTGTCCGCTGCGCCGACCACCGAGTAGTCGGGCTGAAGGCGTGCTGAGATCGCGCCGTGGCGAGCTGACATGGTGAAGTGCCGATCATGGTGAAGTGGAAGAGCGGCGGGACATCCGGATGTCCCGCCGCTCTTTCTTCTGCAGGTGTCTTCCACCGGTGCTCGACAGATGTCCTAGCGGATCGCTGCCTTCAGCTTTTCCACCAGGTCACGCCGCTCCCAGGTGAAGTCCTGGTCGTCGCGCCCGAAGTGGCCGTAGGCGGCCGTCGGCGCGAACACCGGGCGACGGAGGTCGAGCCGCGTGATGATGCCCTTGGGCGTCATGTCGGCCACCTCGCGGATCGCCGCGACGATCTTCGCCTCGGGGACCTTCGCGGTGCCGAAGCAGTCGACGTTGATCGACACGGGCTCGGCAACGCCGATCGCGTAGGCGACCTGCACCTGGCAGCGGTCGGCCAGGCCGGCCGCCACGACGTTGACCGCCAGGTGGCGGGCCGCGTAGGCGCCCGAGCGGTCGACCTTCGTGGGGTCCTTGCCGCTGAAGGCGCCGCCGCCGTGGCAGGCGCTGCCGCCGTAGGTGTCGACGATGATCTTGCGGCCGGTCAGGCCGCAGTCGCCCTGCGGGCCGCCGACCACGAAGCGACCGGTCGGGTTGATGTGCTTCTTGAAGCCCTTGTGGTCGACGTTGAACGTCGCCAGCACGGGCTCGATCACATGCGTCGCGATGGCCGCCTGCAGGTCGGGCAGCGTGACCTCGGCGTCGTGCTGCGTCGAGACGACAACCGTCTCGACCTTGATGGGCTTTCCGTCCTCGTACAGGCAGGTGACCTGCGTCTTGCCGTCGGGGCGCGCCCAGGGCAGCGTGCCGTCCTTCCGCTTGGCCGCCAGGCGTTGCGCCATGCGGTGCGCCAGCGTGATCGGCAGCGGCATCAGCACGTCGGTCTCGCGGCAGGCGTAACCGAACATCAGGCCCTGGTCGCCGGCGCCGCCGGTGTCCACGCCCATCGCGATGTCCGGCGACTGCTTGTCGATGGAGACCAGGACCGCGCACGAGTCGGCGTCGAAGCCGATGGCCGACGAGGTGTAGCCGATGCGGCGGATCGTGTCGCGGACCAGTGTCGGGATATCGACGTAGGTCGAGGTCGTGATCTCGCCGGCGAGGCAGGCCATGCCGGTGGTGACCATGGTCTCGCAGGCAATGCGGCCGGTCGGGTCGTTGGCCAGGATCGCATCCACGACCGCGTCGGAGATCTGGTCGGCCACCTTGTCCGGATGACCTTCGGTCACCGACTCGCTCGTGAACAGGTACTGATTGCTCATGTCGACGGTCCTTCCCCTCGTGTCCGTGCCGCCCTGCCGGCGACCTGCTGGATCATGGGTTCTTCGCCCTTGCGAGCGCTTCCTTGAGCCTGATGATGCGTTCGACCGGAACCGGGTCGACCTGCCTGACCTCTGCCAGGTGGCAGCTCAGGTAGTCGCCATACTGCACCAGGGACATGACCCTGGAAAGGGCGTCGGCTCCCCCGCCCCGCAATTCATGGATGGCTGCGAACTGGCCCGCCAGCAGGTCCCGGGTCAACCCCACGCGCAGCGTGGTGCGCGGGTGCTCGTCGGCGGCGCGCAGGATCAACAGGACGAACCGGCGGCGGTCGTCCTCGTCCAGGCACCAGCCGACCAGGTCGTTGTGGTCGAGCTCGGGGAAGGCCGCCAGAAGGGCCGGAACCTTGCTGTTCTCGTTGAGCTGGGCCCTCAGGCGAAGGCCGACGGCGTGGCTCTCCCCGCCGCAAGTGTAGATCACCGGCACCCGGCCCGCCAGTTCGCGCGCCAGGGCCTCGGCCGGCGGGTTGCCGTCCGGGTCGCTGCCCGCGGTTTCCGCACCGGGGCCCCAGGGGTGGCGCCGGGGCGCATCGGCCCGGTCAAGGGTCGCTGCGGCGGCTTCCACGAGGTCGCCGGCGGCGGCGACCAGGCCCAGCCGCCCGAGCACGCGGGTCAGGGCACCCAGGCCGTAGCCGAGGCTGGCCCGCGGCGGCAGGCCGCCCGGCAGCGTCACGGCAGGCACGCCGTCGGCGCCCGCGCGCGCGACGAGTTCACCGCCGCTGGCGATGGCCAGCCGCCGGCAGCCCCGCCGGCCGGCTTCGGCATAGGCCGCCAGGGTCTCTTCGGTGTGCCCGGAGTAGCTGGCGCAGATCACCAGGTCGTCGGGGCCGGTCCAGGCCGGCAGGCCGTAGTCGCGCCAGACGGTCAGCGAAACCCGGCCGGCGGCGAGCAGAGGCTGCACGAGGTCGCCGGCGATGGCCGAACCGCCCATCCCGCACAGCACCAGGCGCCGGACGCCGGACGCCGCGGCCACCGTATCCAGGCCTGCGAGCGCAGCGCTCGCCCGGAGCTGGTCAGGCAGGGCGGCGACGAGGCGGAACATGTCGCCGCTGCCGGCACTTGGCCATTCACTCACGAGGTGCCTCCTTCGGTGGTTCGCTCGCGCTTGCGCGTGGCGATGTAGTCGGCCAGCCAGGCATCAGCCTCGTCGGCGGTGCGCGTTGTCATCAGATGGTCGACCACCGCGCGCGCCTCGCTGTACGGCGTCCAGCGGATCACCTGCTTCACCTTGGGCAGCGCGGCGCCGTGCGTGCTGATCTCGTCGAGGCCCAGCCCGAACAGCACCTCGGCCAGGCGCGTCTCGGCGCTCATCTCGCCGCACAGCCCGGCCCAGATGCCGGCGTCGTGGGCCGCCTCGACGGTGCGCTTGATGGCGCGCAGCACGGCCGGGTGCAGCGGGCGGTACAGGTAGGAGACACGGCTGTTGCCGCGGTCCATGGCCAGCGTGTACTGGATCAAGTCGTTGGTGCCGATGCTGAAGAAGTCGCACTCGCTGGCCAGCAGGTCGGCTTCCAGCACCGCCGAGGGCGTCTCGATCATGATGCCCACGGGCAGGTCCGCCGTGTGCGCCTGGCCTTCGGCGGCCAGTTCGGCAACGGCTTCGGCGCAGACCTCGCGGGCCTGCCGCAACTCTTCGACACCGGTGATCATGGGAAACATGAGCTTGGCCTGGCCCGCCACCGCGGCGCGGTAGATCGCCTTGACCTGCGTCTTGAACAGCCCGCGATTGGCCAGCGAGAAGCGGATGCCGCGCCAGCCGAGGAACGGGTTGTACTCGCGCTTGGCGCCGAGGTAGTCGGACACCTTGTCGCCGCCCACATCGAGCGTGCGGAAGATGACCGGCCTGCCGCCCATGCGGCGCACGATCTCGGTGTAGACCCGGACCTGGTCGTCCTCGGTCGGGATGGTGCCGTGCTGGAAGAACAGGTACTCGGTGCGCAGGAGGCCGATGCCCTCGGCGCCGCGCGCCAGGGCCTCCTCCACCTCGATCGGCAGCTCGATGTTCACCATCATCTTCACGCGGCGGCCGTCGGGCGAGACGGCCGGAAGATCGCGCAGGTAGGCCAGCTTCTCGTTGACCACGACCTGCTGCCGCGTGAGCACGCCGACGCGCTGGCGCGTCTCCTCGTCCGGGTCGACCAGGACCTGCCCCTCGGTGCCGTCGACGACGACGACCTGGCCCACGGCCAGGGCAGCCGCGGCCCCGCGCAGTCCCACGACCGCCGGTACGCCCAGGGAACGGGCAAGGATGGCCACATGGCTGGTGTTGCCGCCTTCATCCATCACGAAGCCGAGGACGTTGTGGCGACCGAGGGCGGCGGTATCCGAAGGCGTGAGGTTGCGCGAGGCGATGATGCTCGGCACCGGCGGTGGCACGGGCCCGGACAGGGCGCCGTCGGTGAAACCGCGCAGCACGCGCTGCTCGACGTCGCGCAGGTCGTTCACGCGTTCGCGAAACGTGGCGTCCTCGATCTCGAGGAAGCGGGCAGCCAGGTCGCCGACCGTGCGCGCGAAGGCGGCCTCGGCGTTGATGCGCTCGAGCCGGATGGCCGCCAGCGTGGCGTCCCAGATCATCTCGTCCTCGAGGATCAGGAGCTGGCTGGCGAGGATGGCGCCCTCGTCGGCGCCGAGTTCGCTGCTCATCCGTTCGCTGAGTTCGCGGATCTGCTCGCGCGCGCGCTCGACCGCCACGCGGAAACGCTCGATCTCCTGCGGCACATCCTTGACCGCGACCGCCCGCCGCCGCGGCACGATGGTGGCCAGGCGGATGGTGTGGATGGGACCGAGCGCGTAACCCGGCGAGGCGCCGATGCCGGCGAGCGTCTGCACCTCAGGCCTCTGATTCCGGCTGCGCGAGCCCGACCTCGATCAAGTGGCAGAGGGCGGCCAGGGCGGCGGCTTCGTCGGGGCCGTTGGCCTCGACCTGGACCAGCGTGTCGAACTCGGCGGCCAGGCTCGCCAGTCCCATGATGCTCTTGGCGTTGGCTACGCGGCCTTCGTAGCGGATCGTCACTTCCGACGCAAACGACTTGGTGAGCTTGACGATACGTCCAGCTGCACGCAAATGGAATCCGACCGGATCGGACACTCGGGCCGTCGCCGACTTCAAGGTTCGCGCTTTCGGTGATCGTGGAGAATGAAAGTCAGGATCCGCATATTAACTCCCCTGTTCGCCGAGCGCAAAGGCCAGGACCACACCCAGGATCCCGGCCGCCATGATGAGGAACTCGCCGGCCGGACGGCGCCGGGCGAGCGAGGGAAACGCCAGTGCCGCCACCAGCAGGGACATGACCACCCAGCCGCCGGTCGCCGGCCGCGATGAGACGTCCCAACCGCCATGCAGTATCCAACCGCCGAGTACGCCGGCGAGCACGAGTGTCGCGCGCTTGGCGGCCCTGATGGCCCGGTGCCAGCGCGGGTCGCCCAGCAGCTCGACGATGTCATAGCCGGCAGCGTAGCCGCGCCCGATGGCCCGCCAGCGCCACACCAGCTGCCCTGTCACGACCAGCAGCGCCAGCAGGCCCAGCGCCAGCGGTGCCGCACCGACGGCGACCAGGCTCACGACGCAACCCAGCAACGCCACGGCAGGGCGCAGCCCGAGCCAGAACAGCTGGTCGCCCAGTGAGGCCAGGGCCCTGCCGAGCGAGTCGCGAAAGGTCTGCGCCTGCCCACGCGGCAACCCGCCCTGGCCCTCGCGTTCCTGCTCCAGCCGCAACAGGCCGCCGATGACATAGCCCGCCAGGTACGGGTTCGTGTTGAAGAACTCGTAGTAGCGCCGGCAGAACAGGCGATCGCGTTCCGGGTCGCGCTCACGGGCGCGCAGCCACGGCATCAGGCAGACCAGCAGACCGAGGTTCTGCATGCGCTGGTGGTTCCACGAGGCCTGCAGGCCCAGCGAACGCGCGAAAACCTGCCACCGAACGCCCTGCGCCAGCCGTGGTGCGGTGCCGTCGGCGCCCGGTTCGATGCGGACGCTCATGTCAGCGCCCCCAGCAGCCAGCCGGCTCCCAGTCCCGCGCCCAGCCAGCCCCAGTGACGCCGCGCCCCGTAGCGCTCGAACACGGCGCCGAGGCCGAGGGCCGCCGCCAGCCAGGGCAGCCAGGCGAACCCGAACCCGAGCCCATGGGGCAGGCGCGCGTAGAGCGGCAGCCACACCGCCGCCATGGCCAGCAGGGCCAGGGCCGCGAACAGGCCGCCGCGCACGAAAGCGGTGAGCAGACAGCGCCCGTGGATGGCCTCCACGCGCCCGAGGTTGCCGTCACGCAGGGTGTGCCGGCCCTCGAGCATCCAGACCATGTGGAGCCGGCGTTCGGCCTGCACGAGCGGGTGTCCGGCCAGGCTCACGGCGGCGGCGCCCAGGAGCAGCCAACCCGTCAGGACCGGGTCGCCCTCGCCGCCCAGTGGCGCCGGCGTGCGCCCGGCCAGCACGGCGCCGCCGACGCCGGCAACGGCAGCGCCCGAAGCATCGCCCGTCACGGTCTGGCCCACCGGCAGGTTCATCGTCAGGGCCATCTGCAGCGGCAGCCCGACGGCCAGCCCGGCGGAAGGCTCCCCGCAGACCAGGCCTGCCAGGAACGCCGCCGGCAGCGGCTGGCTCAGCCAGGTCTGCGCCAGCGCCGTCTCGTCGAGCGCCAGGCAGCCGGCCAGCAGCGCCAGCCAGCCCAGGAGCGCCCAGTCGGCGCCGCTCAGGGCAAAGGCCAGTTCCGGCGCGGTCACAGGCGCGCCTCCATGTCGGCCAGCTGCTGGGTACCGACGGAGTACTCGCGCCCGCCCGGGACCTGCTGGGCGTGCAACGCCAGTCCCGCAGCGAGCAGCCGCTTCAGCGCCTCGAGGTCGCGCCGGTCGACGAACACGAACGGGAGCATCTCGAGCTTGCCGGTCGCGAAGTGCATGCCGCCGAGGTTGACGCCCGGCAACGGTGCGCCGAGGTGCGCGAGGTCGCTCATTTCCGTGGGAGTGCCGGTCAGGACGATCGTGCGTTCGTCCGTCGCTTCCGGCGAACGCAACGAAGCGGCGGCCCGCGCCAGCGAGACGACCGAGACGGCGATCGACGGCGGGACCGAGCTCGCATAGACGCGGCTCTGCCAGGGATCGGCGGCAATCTCGTTGCTGGCCAGGACGATGCGATCGGGCCGCAGGCGTTCGCTCCAGCCGACGGTGACCTGTCCGTGGATGAGGCGGTCGTCGACACGCGCCAGGATCACCGGCATCAACGGCCCCCGACCACGGTGATGGCTTCGCGTCCCTTGCGCACCAGGCGCCCGACGAGTTCGGCGAACTCGTCGTTCTCGCGCCAGGTCAGGAATCCGAGCAGCATGGCCAGGTTGACCCCGCTCAGGATGGCGCGGTCGGGTTCGTGGCCGCAGGCGAGCTGCGCCGCGGTCGCGCAGCTGCCGCCGTAGTCGTCGACGAAGATGACGCCGCCGGTGGCGCCCGAAGCGGCGCCTTCGGCCAGCCACTCGGTGATCGCCGTCCGCAGGTCAGCCAGCGACTTGCCGCTGTTGCTGAGCGCCGCCAGGCTCTTCGACCGGGCCCAGGATGAGCCCGGTGACGCGAACCAGTTCGGCGCCGATGTTGCCGTGGGTGATGACCAGAGCGCGGATCATCCCGCTGCCTTTCCTGCCGGCCGCGCTATTCGCGGTCCTGCTCGAGGTAATCGCGCAACCTCGTGCTCGAGCGCATCGACTGCAGGATGCGCTCGTTCAGCACCTGGGCCGCGTCGTAGCCGTAGATCTTGAGCATGAAGTTCAGGGCGATCACTTCCGAGATCACCGTGATGTTCTTGCCCGGGAACAGTGGTACCGCCACCTGCGGGATGCGCACGCCGAGGATCTCGGTGGTGCGGTTCTCCAGACCCATGCGTTCGTAGTCGGCGGCATCGTCCCATTCCTGGAGCTGGACTTCCAGCTCGACGCGCTTCTGCATGCGAATGGAACGGACACCGAAGATCGCCTGCACGTCGATGACGCCGACGCCGCGGATCTCGAGGTGATGCCGGAGCACCTCGCGATGCCGGCCGATGAGCACATCCTCGGCCGTGCGGCGGATCTCGACGATGTCGTCGGCCACGAGCCGGTGGCCGCGCTCGATCAGGTCCAGCGCGCACTCGCTCTTGCCGATGCCGCTGCGGCCCGTGAACAGCAGGCCGACGCCGTAGACGTCGACCAGCGTGCCGTGGACCTCGGTACTGGGCGCGAACCGGCGCTCGAGATGATGCGCCAGCTCGGTCATGAATTCCACCGCCGGCAACGCCGACCGCAGGAGCGGGAACTCGCGCTCGCGCGCCAGCGACAATACGCCCTCGGGCACTTCCTGGTCCATGGCGATGAAGATGACCGGCGGGTCGAGGCTGAGCACGCGTTCCACCGCCACGCGCTGGCCCGCGTGGTCGAGGGTGGCCAGGTAGGCGGTTTCCGATTCCCCGAAGACCTGGATGCGCGACGGCAGGAAGTTCTCGGCGAAACCCATGAGCGCCATGCCCGGACGATGGACGTCCGGTGCCAGGATGGTCACGGGCCGCTCCGGCAACGCGACCAGGGGCTCGAGCAAGAGCGTCTCGCGCAGCTCCTGGTAGAGCCCCTGGACGGTCACCTTCGACATCGGGCCAACTCCTGCCGTCGCACGGTTGGCGGGACAGCGGTCCCGCGGAGCACCGGTCACTCGCCGGCGGACTCCATGTGCCCGAGCGCCCCGTCGGCGCGGCGGTAGATCACGCCCAGGCGCAGGGTCTGCGCGTTGCGGAAGACCAGGAACGGCAGGGTCCCGGCCGTGAAGCGCGCCTTGGCGTCCTCCACGTCCAGGTCGGGCAGCACCAGGCCCTCGACTTCTCCGCTCGTGTCGCCGACCATCATCTCGCCGTCCACCATCACACGGCCGAGGCCGCCGTCGTCGCCCTTCTTGCGGTCGTCCATGCGCCCCTTGAACTTCACCAGCTGCTTCTTGAGGCTCTCGAACATCTCGTCGACGGCGTATTCGGGCTCGCGGGCCTCGCCGCTGGCACGGAACTCGTGGTTCTTCAGCTGCAGCACGCCGCCGGCCACGAAATGACCGGCATCGTGGTCAATATTGATCTTGAAGCTCTGCACGGGTCGCGGAATGAATTTCTCCAGTTTCTCGAGCGCCGCCTCCACTGTGGCCCGCTGATCGTCACCCAGGGTGAAGTGGCGGGTCTTGATCTCCATCTGCATGGCGTCCTCCTGCGTGGCTGGCGAATTCTCCGCGCTGCGGCCGGCCGGTGGCCGGTCCCTCCCGATTCTAGAACTGCTTGCGCATGCGCGCACTCAAAATCCCCATCTGTTCCCGGTACTTGGCCACGGTTCGCCGGGCAATTTTCAGGCCCTTTTCCTGGAGCATGTCGACAATTTTCTTGTCCGACAGGGGGCGGGCCGTGTTTTCGCCGTCGATGATCTCCCGGATCATGATCTTGACGGCCTTGGCCGAGACATCCTCGCCGCGGTCGGAATCGAGGCCGGCGCTGAAGAAGAACTTCAGCGGGAACACGCCCCGGGGCGTCTGGACATACTTCTGGCGCGTCACGCGGGAGACCGTCGACTCGTGCATGCCGATGGTCGAGGCGACCTGCTGCAGGGTCAGCGGCCGCAGGGCGATGGCGCCCTTCTCGAAGAACTCGCGCTGCTCGCCGACGATGGCCTCCATGACCTTGATCATGGTGCGCCGACGCTGCTCAATGGTCTTGATGACCCACTCGGCGTGCCGCTTGCGCTCATCGATGAACTTCACGGCATCTTCGTTGGTCTGCACGGTCCCTTCGTAGGCCTGGCTGACGCGCAGGCGCGGGATGTTCGCGTCGTTCAGGTAGACGGCGTACTCGAGGCCGTCTTCGTCGACCTTGACCACCTCGAGGTCGGGCACGACGGCGCGCGCACCTTCCGTGTTGACCGACAGGCCGGGGCGGGGATCGAGTTCGCCGATGCGCTGCGCGATCTCCTGCACCTGCTTCACCGGCAGGTGCATGTCGCGCGCGATGTCGTTCAGCTTGCGGTTCTTCAGGGCCTCGAAATGGTGCTTGATGACCACGGCCTCGTCCGACTCGGCCATGCCGCGGGCCTCGAGCTGCAGCAGGAGGCACTCCTGCAGGTCCCGGGCCGCCACGCCCGGCGGGTCGAAGCCCTGGATGATGCGCAGCACCGCCTCGACGGCCGTCGCGTCCACCTCGAAATAGGAGGAGATCTCCGCGATCGTGCAGCCCAGCAGGCCGTCGTCGTTCAGGCTGCCGATGATGTACTCGCCGATCGCGCGTTCCAGACCCTCGGGAATCGCCAGGTGCAGCTGGTCGGTCAGGTCTTCCTGGCCGCTGGGCAGGTATTTCTGGGGCCGCTCGAGTTCGTCCTCTTCGTCCCAGTTCTGGTCCAGCGACACCGACTGGAAGCCGTCGTCGAACGTGTCGCCCCAGTCCTTGCGGTCGTCGGGACCGTCGCCGGTGCCTTCGCTGCCGTCCTCGTCGAAACCGGCGTTCTCGTCGTCGCGATTCATCTCGGCTTCGTGGTCGGCATCGGAATCTGCCGCAGCCACCTCGTCGGCCTGGTCCTGGCCGTCGGTCTCGTCGTCCGGCTCGATCTCTTCCAGCAGCGGGTTGCCCTGCAACTCGATGCGCAGGATCTGCTCCAGTTCAAGGGTCGGGACCTGCAGGAGCTTCAGCGCCTGCTGTAGTCGCTGCGTCATGACCAGTTGCTGGCGCAACTGCATGTTCTGCCGCAGTCCGAGGTTCGGTGCCATCGCGCTCTGCCTTCCTGCGGCTCCTAGAGCCGGAACTTCTCGCCCAGGTAGATCTCCCGGGCCTTGGGAGAAGATACGATTTCGTCGGCGGTACCCGCCAGTTCGATGCGCCCCTCGAAGAGGATGTAGGCGCGATCGGTGATGGTGAGCGTCTCTCGCACGTTGTGATCGGTGATGAGGACGCCAAGCCCCTGCTCCCGCAGGGTGGAGACCACGTGCTGCAGGTCGGCGACGGCAATCGGGTCGATGCCGGCGAACGGTTCGTCGAGCAGCATGAACTTGGGCTCGCTGACGAGGGCACGGGCGATCTCGACGCGACGCCGCTCGCCACCCGACAGTTCGTAGCCGCGGCTGCGGCGGATATGGGCCACGCCCATCATCTCGAGCAGGTGATCGAGCCGCTTCCGCCGTTCGGGGCCGGGCATGCGCCGGCTCTGCAGGATGGCCAGGACGTTCTGCTCGACCGTCAGCCGCCGGAAGATCGACGACTCCTGCGGCAGGTAGCCGATGCCCAGGCGGGCCCGCTTGTACATGGGCAGGCGCGAGAGTTCACGGCCATCGAGCAGCACGCGTCCGCGGTCGGGCGTGATGAAGCCGACGATCATGTAGAACGACGTGGTCTTGCCGGCGCCGTTCGGGCCGAGCAGGCCCACCACCTCGCCCTGGTGCAGTTCGAGGTCGACGCCGTCGACGACGGCACGACCGCGGTACACCTTGCGCAGTCCCTCTGCCCTGAGAACCGATCCGGTCGCGGTTACGGTCACGGCTGGCCTCCGGTGGAGTCTGCGGGCGCGGCGGGCGCGGCGGCGTCGGCGGGGTCCGCCACGTCGGCGGCGACCTCACGCTTGATCTCGACGTACTCCAGGTCAGGCGTGGCGTCCAGGCCATAACCCGTAAGCACGTCTACACCGCGGGTAAAGCGGTTGAAGACCTCGTTGCTGATGCGCCCGGTCACGTTGTCGAACACCAGGTCCTCGGTCTGCAGGCGGCGGCCGTCGTCGGTGACGATGTCGACGGTACCCCAGACATGGACGGCGCGGGTGCGCGGGTTGACCCGCCCGCTGTCGGCATCGAGCACCGAGAAGTGCTCCCCTGCGCGGTAGAAATCCATGTGCACGTCCAGCAGTTCCAGGTCTTCACGACCTGCGTACTTGCGCATCTGCACGCTGGCCAGCATCCACTGCCGCACGCCGCGGCTGGTTTCGGTCAGGCGGTAGTCGACGAGTTCCTGCAGCGGGCGACGCACGCTGTCGCCGGCGGCGGCCGCAGGCACCGCGGCGATCGCGGACGGGGCCGGCTCGGCCGCCCGCTGGCAGCCGGAGGCTGCCAGGAGCGCGATCATCGCCGGTATGCCCCACCTCGTCGTCATGCCCCGCCTTCCGCCTGCCCGTTGCCTTGTCCGTCAGCCGTACGCGATGCCGTCCCGGTGTCCCAGCGGCGATGGTACCAGACCCACTCCGCCGGGTTCCGCCTCACCTCGGCTTCGAGCTGGGCGTTCGTCCAGCGCAGGCACGCGGCCACCTCGACGTCGACCGGCCGGATCGGGTCGGCGCGCCACACGGCGCCGTGGCGCACGACGTGCCCGTGGCCGGCCGCCGCCCGGCCGATGGTGGCCACGACCACCGGTATCTGCAGCCTGACCGCCAGGCGCGCCGGGCCTGCCGGAGTCGGCGCCGGGTGCCCGAAGAATGGAACCGGCTCGTTGCCGACGCCCGTGTTCTGGTCCACCAGCACCGCCAGCAGGTGTCCCTGCCGCAGGCAGCGCACCAGCGGCGCGACCCCGGCGGCGCGCGGCAGCGGCACGAGGCCGAACGATCGGCGACGGTCGGCCAGCCAGGTGTCCACGGCCGGGTTGCGCACCGTCCCGGTCACCACATGCAACGGCCCCACGCCTGCTTCGGCCAGCCGCCCGGCCAGCCAGGCGCCCATCAGCTCCCAGCAGCCGAGGTGCCCCGAGAGCACCAGGACCCCCCTGCCGGCCGCCGCTTCCCGGCAGACGGTTTCCACCAGGGTGCGGCCGTCCGGCCCCGGCTCGTCGCGAACCAGCCCGGGTCGGGACCGCAGGCGCCCCGCCGCCAGGGTGTCGAACAGGTTCTCGCCCGCGGCCACGGCGGCCCGCCCCAGCAGCCGCCGGCGCGCGGCCTGGTCCAGGTCCGGATACGCCAGCGCGAGGTTGGCGAGCGCCAGTTCCCGTTCGCGCCGCCGCCATCGCAGCCCCAGCCGCGCCAGGGACCGCCCTGCGGCCCGCCCGGCGCCCGTCGGCAGGCAGGCAGCCACGCCCGCCACCGCCAGCAGCACCAGCCACCAGGCACGTCGCCGCGCCCGCCGCCAGGCAGGCAACGGCGCCTGGCCGCCGGCATTCCGGGCAGGGGACGGCGGGACGGGCCTGTTCGTTGCCCTGTGTTCAGGAAACGGCCGCCCGGAGGCACTCGTCAAGCATGAAATGTGCCACAGTTTTAACACATTTATCGACAACATGTTACAACACTCAGGCCGGGTCCGCCACCGTCACCCGGCAGCGGCGGTACGGGTTCACAGGAGTCCCGCCCGGAGAATATCGTGGATGTGCAGCAGACCGGTCGGGCGGCCAGCCTCGTCGGCGACGATCAGCAGCGTGACGGCGCCCCCTTCGCGCCGTTCCATCAACCGGAGCGCCCGGATCGCCAGTTCGCCGGCAGTGATCGTGGTCGGCCGGGGGTTCATGGCCTCGGTGATCGGCAGGTCGAGCGCCTGCTCGCGATCCAGAAGGACGCGCTTGATGTCACCGTCGACGCACAGTCCCACGAGCCGGCCGTCGTCGTCGACGACGCAGGCGCCGCCAAGCCGCTTGCCGACGATCTCGGGCAGCGACTGGCGCAGGGTGAGCCGGTGCGAGACGACCGGCAGTTCGGCGCCCGAGTGCATGAGCTCGCCCACCGTCAGCAGCAGGCTGCGGCCGAGGGCGCCGCTCGGGTGGAACATCGCGAAATCCTCGGCGGCGAAACCGCGCAGGCGGATGAGCGCCACAGACAGGGCGTCCCCCATGGCCATGGCCGCGATGGTCGAGGTGGTCGGCGTCAGGTTGAGCGGGCAGGCTTCGCGTTCGAACGGCGTGTGCAGCACCACGTCGGCCGCACGCGCGGCGTCGCTCACCGCGTCGGCCGTGATGGCGATGGTGCGCATGCCGAACGTGCGGCAGAACGCGAGCAGGGCCGTCACCTCGGGATTGGCGCCGCTGCGCGAGATCGCGATCAGCACCTCGCTGCCCGAGACGATGCCGAGGTCTCCGTGCGCGGCCTCCACGGGGTGGATGAACTGGCTCGGCGTGCCGGTGCTCGTCAAGGTCGCCGCGAGCTTGCGCGCGACAAAGCCGCTCTTGCCGAGGCCGGTGACCAGAACACGCCCCCGCGAGCGCAGGAGGATGCGGACAGCAGCGGCGAACGAGTCATCGAGTACGGCCGCCAGGCCGCGCAGGGCCTCGGCTTCCTGGGCGACGGCCTCACGGCCGAGTGCGACCAGGTCGGCGTCGCTCCAGGCGGCCTCTGTCCGGTCGGCTTCATCGTTGCGCGCACGATGGCGCGCGTCACCGGCACCGCTCGTCTTGCCGGATCCGTCGCTGCTCATGAACGCTCCGGTTCACTGCCATAGTCGGACGACAGCTCGCTCCGGGTGGGTTGCCAGGCCTTGTCGCGCAGGCGCACCAGCGCTTGGCCGTAGATTCCCGCGCTCTTCAGGACGAGGTCGATCACTTCGCGCACGGCGCCCTCGCCCCCGCGCGCCTGGGTCACGTAGACGCAGTGGTGGCGCACCTCCTGCGGCGCGCACGGCACCGCAACCGGGACGCCGACCTGGTACAGGGCCGGCAGGTCGATGACGTCGTCGCCCATGTAGAGCGTCTCTTCGGCAGCGCAGTCGGTCTCATCAAGGATCTCGCCGAGCGCGTCGACCTTGTCGAAGCGACCCAGCTTCATCACGTCGAAGCGCAACTCGCTGCAGCGCCGCTCGACGATCGCACTGTTGCGCCCCGTCAACACCGCGAGCTTGAGCCCGGCCGCGCGCGCAAGCACCAGTCCCAACCCGTCCCGGCTGTGGAACGACTTGAATGCCTCGCCCTGCGCCCCGTAGACCATGTGGCCCGAGGTCAGGACGCCGTCGGCATCCAGCACGACCAGCCGCACCTGGGCGAAGCGGTCGGCGAGCTCGCCACCGGCGCGAACGACGGCTTCCTGGCGATAGTCCTCGTCGCTGGCCGGTGGCCACGGAAAGTCGCGGGGATACCTGCGCGAATCGGTCATCACGCCTCGCTTTCGCGGTAGAGTTCTCGGGCCTTGGCCAATTGCGCCAGCAACGGCGCCGCCGCCTCGAGCGGCAACTGGCTGGCTGCGTCCGACCGCGCCCGCGCGGGCTCGGGATGCACCTCGAGGAAGACGGCGTCGGCCCCGGCAGCGATACCGCAGCGGGCCAGCAGCGGGATCATCTCTGGCTGCCCGCCGGTGACGGAGCCCGTGCTGCCCGGCGACTGCACCGCGTGCGTGGCATCCATCACGACCGGATAACCGAGGGCGCGCATCCGCGCGATGCCCCGGAAGTCGACGACGAGGTCGCGATAGCCGAAGAACGAGCCGCGTTCGGTCAGCATGACACCGGCGCCGCCCGCGGCCAGCACCTTGCGCGCGCCGTGCCGCAGGTCTTCGGGCGCCAGGAACTGGCCCTTCTTGACGTTGACCAGGCGGCCCGTGCTGCCGGCAGGCCTCGAGCAGCGACGTCTGCCGGCACAGGAAGGCCGGGATCTGCAGCACGGTGGCGACCTCGGCCGCCGCTGCCGCTTCCTGCGGCTGGTGGATATCGGTGAGCACCGGCACGCCGACCTCGCGGCCGATGCGGCCGAGCAGCGCCAGCCCCTCCTCAGCGCCGGGCCCGCGGTAGCTGTCGCCGCTGGTGCGGTTGTCCTTGGCGTAGCTCGCCTTGAAGCAGTAGCCGAGCCCGAGGCGCCGGCAGGTGTCGGCCAGGTGCGTAGCCACCTGCAGCATCTCGTCGGGGTCCTCGAGCACGCAGGGGCCCGCGATCACGAACAGGGGCTGCCCCCGGCCCACGCGATGGGTCCCGATGGTGACCGGCTCGGCCGGTCCGCGCTCCTGCTCGTTCACGACGTTTCCTTTCGGCGGCTAGCCGGCTGCGCGTTCGGTTGCCTGGGCTTCGGCCGCATCGCGATGGACGACGGCCGCGGCGACAAAGGACCGGAACAGCGGGTGCGGACGGCGCGGACGCGACTTCAGTTCGGGATGGAACTGCGCCGCGATGAAGAAAGGATGCCCCGGCAGTTCCATGATCTCGACCAGGTTGCCGTCCGGGGAGGTGCCGGAGAACACGACGCCCGCACGCGTGAAGGCCTCGCGGTAGTCGTTGTTCACCTCGTAGCGATGGCGATGCCGCTCGGAGATCTCGTTGCGACCGTAGCAGCGGTGGGCCAGGCTCCCCGCCTCGATCACGCAGGGATAGGCCCCCAGGCGCATGGTGCCGCCGAGATTCACGATCCCCTTCTGCTTCTCCATCAGGTGGATGACCGGGTGCGGCGAGTCCGGATCGAACTCGGCACTCCCGGCACGTTCGAGGCCGACCAGATCACGGCCGATCTCGATCATCGCGCACTGCAGGCCAAGGCAGATGCCGAGGAACGGGATGCCCTGTTCCCTCGCGAAGCGGATCGCATTGACCTTGCCGGGAATGCCGCGGTCACCGAAGCCGCCCGGCACGAGCACGCCGTGGACCGTTGCAAAGATCTCGCGAAGCCTCGCGTCGCCGACGTCGGCGCCTTCGAGCGACTCGGAATCGACCCACACCTGGTCGACGCCCACGTGGTTGGGTATGCCGGCGTGGATGAAGGCCTCGGTGACGCTCTTGTAGGCATCCTTCAATTCGATGTACTTGCCCACGATCGCGATGCGGACGCGGTCGGGCGGGTTCAGGATGAGACCGACCATGCGCCGCCACTCGGTCAGGTCGGGCTCGTGCGTCGCCAGTTGCAGGCGCTTGCAGAGCAGCCCGTCGAAGTCCTGCTCGTGCATCGTCAGCGGCACCTCGTAGATGCTCGCGACGTCGCGGCCGTCGAACACGTGCGACACCGGCAGGTTGCAGAACAGGCCGATCTTCCGACGCGCCTCCTCGCCCAGCGGCTGGCAGGTGCGGCACATGAGGAAGTCGGGCTGGATGCCGATGCTCCGCAGTTCCCGAACCGAATGCTGCGTGGGCTTCGTCTTGATCTCACCGGCTGCCGCGATGTACGGCACCAGCGTCAGGTGCACCGAGGCGGTATCTTCCGGCGGCTCCTCGAGCCGGAACTGCCGGATGGCCTCGAGGAACGGAAGGCTCTCGATGTCGCCGACGGTGCCGCCGATCTCGGTGATGACGACGTCGACCGTCGGGTCGCTCTGCGCCGGCAGCAGGATGCGTCGCTTGATCTCGTCGGTGACGTGCGGGATGACCTGCACCGTGCGGCCGAGGTACTCGCCCTTGCGCTCCTTGGCGAGGATGGTCTCGTAGACGCGGCCGCTGGTCAGGTTGTGGATCTGCGCGAGGTCGGTGTCGGTGAAGCGCTCGTAGTGGCCGAGGTCGAGGTCGCATTCGGCGCCGTCGTCGAGCACGAACACCTCGCCGTGCTGGAAGGGGCTCATGGTGCCGGGGTCGACGTTCAGGTACGGGTCGAACTTCTGCAGGACGACCTTCAGGCCGCGCGCCCTGAGCAGGTTCCCCAGCGATGCGCTCGCGATACCCTTGCCGAGCGCCGAGACGACGCCCCCGGTGACGAACACGTATTTGGCCATGCTGGATCCATCCACCTTTCGCCCTGCATCCCCGGACATCAACCGGCCCTCAGCCACCGCCCTGCCGGTCGGCAGGCCAGGCGGCGCGTACGCGCTCGAGGTCGGCCGGCGTGTCTACACCCACGGGCCCGGCCGCAATGGTGACCACGCCGATACGCAGGCCGTTCTCGAGGGCGCGCAGTTGTTCGAGACCCTCGACCTGCTCCAGCGGCGTCGGCGCCAGCGCGGCGAAGCGCAGCAGCGCCTCGCGCCGGTAGGCGTAGATGCCGACGTGCCGCAACGCCGCCGTGTGGCCCGACCGCCCCGACCCCGGGAACATACCGGGAATCGGCGCGCGCGAAAAGTACAAAGCCCGCCCCGCCAGGTCCGTGACCACCTTGACCACGTTCGGCTCGGCCCACGGCGCGGGGTCGGCGAAGGCATGGCCGCAGGTGCCGATGTCCCAGTCGGGCTCCTCCTGCATGCGTGCGATCAGCGCGTCGACGTCGGCGGGCGGGAGCAGCGGTTCGTCCCCCTGCAGGTTCACCACCAGTGAAGCTTCGTGCCGGGCGGCCACTTCGGCAATGCGGTCGGTGCCGGTGGGGTGCTGCGCAGTCATCTCGCAGACGAGGCCGGCCGCGGACACGGCGTCGGCGATCCGCGCGTCGTCGGTGGCGACGATGACGCGATCGGCCAGGCGGACGCCGCGCGCGTTCTCGGCCACGCGCACGATCAACGGCTTGCCCGCAATGTCGGCCAGGGCCTTGCCGGGAAACCGGGAGGAGCCGTAGCGGGCCGGGATGACCACCAGGACGCCTTCGGGCTTGGCAGGGTTCACGGCATCTCCGATCCGGGAAGTGAATGCCAGGGTCCGTCGCCAATAGCGAAGCCCACCCCGCGTGGGGTGGGCTTGGTTTCCTGGCTGCTGTCCATCGGCTACAGCGGCAGGATGTTGACCCGCTTCTTGGTCCCGCGGAAGTCCTGGAACTCCACGGTACCGTCGATGAGCGCGTACAACGTGTCGTCGTTGCCCTTGCCCACGTGCTTGCCCGGGTGGATGCGCGTGCCGCGCTGGCGCACGATGATCGTGCCCGCGCTGACGGTCTGGCCGCCGAAGCGCTTCACACCGAGGTTCTGCGGATTGGAGTCGCGCCCGTTCCGGGTCGATCCGCCTGCTTTCTTATGAGCCATGTCGCACCTTCTCTGTTCGGCTGGCCCCCGCGTCCGTCAGTCGGCCGCGTGGAGGCGGTTCGGCTTCAACCGGTGATGCCGGTGATGCGGATCTGCGTGAACGGCTGACGATGACCCGTCTTGCGCCGGTAGTTCTTCCGCCGCTTCTTCTTGAAGATGACGATCTTGCGGCTCAGCCCGTGGGCGACCACTTCGGCGCTGACCTTCGCTCCGGCCACGATCGGGTTGCCGACCTTGACCGACGCTCCGTCCGCGTACATGAGCACCTCGTCGAAGCTCAGTTTGGCGCCGACCTCGTCCGCCAGGAGCGGAACCTGCAGCGTCGTGTCCGGCTCGACCCGGAACTGCTGCTTCTTGATCTTGACTACAGCGTACATCGCGTTCCTACCGGTTGGCGTTCCGAAGCGTCTGGAACGGGCAAAAGCCGAATGGGCAAAAGCCGCCAGATCGGCATCACCCGCTGATTGGGCATGAGCCGCCTTTGGCACAAGCGCCAATAATAGTGCCACGGCAGGCAGGGCGTCAAGGCTGGCCCCGGGTATTTTTGCCCGCGCCCGGACCGCTTCTGGCGGGTTGACATCCGGCCCGCCGGCCTTACCCTGAAGGGTCGTTATCAGGCACCGGGCGGGCTGCGGCCCGTCATCCCCCTCCACCGGAGTCGAGCGAGCATGAGTGCGTCCCCCGCCCCCAAGGCCATTATCGTGGGATCCGGGCCGGCCGGCCTGACCGCGGCCATCTACCTGAGCCGGGCCAATGTCCCCAATCTCCTGTTCGAGGGCCAGCAGCCGGGCGGTCAGCTGACGATCACGACCGAGGTCGAGAACTTCCCCGGCTTTCCCGACGGCATCACCGGGCCGGAACTGATGATCCGCCTGAAGGCCCAGGCCGAACGGTTCGGCACCGTCGTCAAGGGCGAGACGGTCGAGGCGGTCGACCTGTCCGCGGGGCCGTACAAGGTGCGCACCAATGCAGGCGCCTACGAGGCGCCGGTGGTCATCATCGCCTCGGGCAGCACGGCGCGCTGGCTCCACCTGCCGGACGAGGAACGATTCCACGGCAAGGGCCTGAGCGCCTGCGCCACCTGCGACGGGTTCTTCTTCCGCGGCCAGGAGATCGCCGTCGTCGGCGGCGGCGACACGGCGCTGGAAGAAGCCACCTACCTGACGAATTTCGCCGCGAAGGTGACCCTGATCCATCGCCGCGACGAGTTCCGGGGCTCGAAGATCATGCAGGACCGCGCCCTGGCCAACCCGAAGATCGAGGTGGCCTGGAACAGTGTCCCGAAGCAGTACCTGGCCGACGACAAGGGCATCCTGCGCGGGCTGGTGCTGCAGGACACGACCGGCGGCCCGGACCGCGAACTGCCGGTGACCGGCTGCTTCATCGCGATCGGCCACACGCCGAACACGGCGTTCCTGAACGGGCAGCTGCCGACCGACGCCTCGGGGTACCTGGTCACGACGCCGGGCACCACCTCGGTCGGCAAGCCGGGCGTCTATGCCTGCGGCGACGTGCAGGACCATGTCTACCGCCAGGCGATCACCTCGGCCGGCACCGGCTGCATGGCGGCGATCGATGCGGAGCGCTGGCTCGCGGGGCACGCTGACTAGGCGAGAGAGCGCCTGCCGGAAGCGGGCGCCCCTTGCAAAGCGATGGCCCCGGCCAGGAGCACACAGCCGGCCGGGGCCGTTTGATTTTCTCTGTCGACTATGGTATCGTTATCTGACAAGCGGCCTTAGCCGCCCAGTTTCATGTGATACAATAGTGCGTTATGCCGCGGAGCGTTCCATGCATCGCCGGCGTCCGGCCCGGGTCACCTCCTGGAGTCGGCGCGGCGCGTCCCCACCACCTCGCGGCGGCTGGACGCGCTAACGGCAACGGCCGCTGGGATCGGCCGGGTCCGGGCAGGAGGCCCACCGGGGGAGGCAGTTCCTTGTTCAAGAAGTTCCTGATGGCGGCGGCCCTGCTGCTGGCCGCTTCGCCCGCGGCCGCGGTGGTCGACCTGCTCGCAAGTTGCGACCAGGCCACCGGCACCTTCGAATTCACGATCGTCGTGGTCAATGACCTGGTGGACGGCGACCCTGCGGGCTACGAGATCGTCCTTGAGCAGACGCTGGCCGGTTCGTGCGACAAGCCGACGCTCGCCACGCTGCCGACCATGCCCCTGCCCGCCTGGCAGCAGGAGGCGACCTTCACGGTCAGCCTGGCTGCCCCGTGGCCGGAGCGCACCTGGCACTACCGCGCCGCGCTGCGGCAGTCTGACGGCAGCGTCGAACTGCTCGGCCCCTTCGGCAACGTGACGCCCGTGGCGGCACTGGCCTGGGGCACAGCGCCGGCCGTACGCGGCGTGCTGATGGCCGATGACACGGGCCCGTTCCACCACGTCGTCGCCTGTGTGCAGGACTGCGGCCGCTGGCTGAGCTACGACGCCATCGACCTCAGCCGGATCCACCCCGCGCAGTACGAGCCGTTCCTGCGTTCGGGCGAGGCCGTCGACATCTACGGCGAGTTGCAGGCCTCGGTGCCGGTGGGCGGGCCCCGCCTCTACGCCACCGCCGTCGAGCCGGCGCGCGGCGACCCGTGTGCCCCCACGCCCACGAGCGCCACCTCCTGGGGCGCCCTCAAGTCCGCGTACCGCTGATATGGAGTGACCCATGTCAAGGGCCGTCTTCCTTCAGGGAGGCGGCCCTTCCCTTTTCTGCTTGTGGCCACAGCAACCGGAGAGGGCGGACGGGCAGGACCTTCGACGACGTGTCACCTGATATACGCGGGTTGCGCCGGCGCACCGGTGCCGTGCCGCATGACCGTGCTCCGTCGGGAGGTACCGCCTCTAGCAACGCGAATCTGGACTGTTCGGCCCAGCATAGCGTTAACGCGGGTTCTCCGGATCGTGCCTGCTCTCATCCGCCGTCTCCGATTGCCGACCAGGGTCCGGCCGATTGGCTGCGCTTCCCGCGTCTCCACACCCATCAGCATCGTGGATGGCCGCGATGGTGTTGGGTGTTCCTGCCGACCAGCCCGTTGCGGCCTGTTGTGCCGGTCAGCCCGATACCTGGGGGTTGACCGCCGCGCAGCCTCGCCCACCGCCGCGTGCCGTAGTGCCAGGCGGTCTCGATCGAGGCTCTGATGCGGTTGCCGTCTTGGTGATCTTGCCTCGCGTCGCTGGTCGCCCTGCTGTGCTGCTCGGCCCAGTCCCGTAAGCCAGCAAGGGCGGTGGACCCTGACGTTGCAACCCGCGGCCAGGGACAGGGGTGACCGTGTCATGCCCGCGCGCAGCTGGGCCACCGGTGCGCGGTACGGTTCCTGCGCTGCCACAGCCACCAGTTGCTCGTCCAGAGCCGCCACCCGAGCCTGTGCTGTTCGAGAGCCAGCATGTAATCCTCGAACACGACCTGGTCGGCCGTCCCAGAACTCAACCCTGAGCCAGGTGCGTGCGTCTGCGACCACTGGTTGCCGTCGTGGAAGACCAGCGCCCGACGCGCGGAACTTGCTGAGCCGGGCCGCGCGCCACCAGATCCAGCTGCGCCCTGCAGCGGCACAGGTCGCGCACCGACTCCGTCCTCGGTCGGCGGATGCACCGCCGTCAGCAGCCCGCGGCGTGCAACTGCGCCAGCTTGCGGGCGTCCGATGGTCGGTCTTGATCCGGTCCCTGCGCACCGGGATCGCGACGGAGCGGCGATCGCACTCGATCCCCTCCTTCTGGAGCAGCCGCTGCAGGGCGTAGCCGGTGGGACCGGCCTCGTAGACGCAGCCAACGGTGCGGCGGCGACTTGCGGATCCCCTTCAAGGCAGTGGCCGTTGGCCACATCCCACTGCTGCACTTCCCCGGTTCCGGTCTGGAGCATCGCCACGGCGATCGTCCTCTGTGCATCCAGCCCGACGTGGTATACTGCTCATTGCCGGCTCCCTTCGTCGTCTGCGGCTCTGGCCCTCGGCGCTAACCCGCGACTGCGGTGCTTGCCACCCGGCCGCCATCGCCTACCACCTGAACGACGGTGGCGACGATACGACAAGGGGGCCGGTCACTCCATAGGGTCTAGCTGGGGTTTCTTGTCGCGCTGCGCGTCAGCGAGGCACAAACGATTCGGGGTGCAATCCGCAGGGCCGCAGGCCCGAGGACAGCACCCCGAATCGTTTGTGCCTCGCTGACGCTCAGCTCCAGGGCTTCTCGCGGATCAGGGTCAGGAACTCGCCCCGCGTCTTCGGGCTCTTCTTGAAGCAGCCGAGCATCTCGCTGGTGACCGCGTAGGAATTCTGCTTCTGCACGCCGCGCGTCATCATGCACAGGTGCTGCGCGCGCAGGACGACCGCCACGCCCAGCGGCTGGAGGTTTTCCATCAGGCACTGCGCGATCTGCCCCGTCATGCGCTCCTGCACCTGCAGCCGGCGGGCATAGGCCTCCACGACGCGCGCCATCTTCGACAGGCCGACGATGCGCCCGTTCGGGATGTACGCCACATGGGCCTTGCCGAAGAACGGCAGCAGGTGATGTTCGCAGGTGCTGTAGAAATCGATGTCGTTGACGACGACCATTTCCTTGCTCTCGGCCGTGAACAGCGCGGCGCGCACCATGGCGCCCGGGTCCTGGCTGTAGCCGACGGTCATCTCCGACCAGGCCCGCGCGACGCGGGCAGGCGTCTTGGCCAGTCCCTCGCGCTGCGGATCCTCGCCCAGTTCCACCAGGAGCCGGCGGATGATCTCTTCCATGCGGATTCCCCGTCCTTTCGCATCCTGCCTTGCAGGGTGCACGCCCGGCGGCGGCGGCGGAGGCGCGCAGACCTGCAGCGCGCGGCGGCCAAACCGCTTCCTGTCGCAAGATCGGGGCGCCGCGGGCACCGTCAAGGCGGCACCTGGCCGGCGGCACGATCCATGCAGCCTTCTTGATCGGCGAACGGACCTTCAGGTGTGACAGCGCAAGGGGCCGCCGAACGTATCCGCAGGCCCGTCGAACGTTCCCCCCGTTCGGCGGGCGGAGTTCCGGCGGCCCCTTGACCTTCTCCCGCTGCTTCGCGGTTCCCGCCGCGACCGCCAACGCGCCAAGTCGTTGAAAACGCTAATCATTGTCACAGTTTTGCGCTTGCATGCCCCGGCCGGGACGGTAACTTTGCCGCCACAACCGCAGCGACGGCCGCACGGCCGGCCGCCTGCCGCGAAAGCCCACCGTGCCCAAGGAGCTTGCCGTGGGGAACAAGATCGTTCGCGTCCAGGAACTGGCGCCCCGCACCCGCCTCTTCGAGATCGAAGCCCCGCACATCGCGCAGCGCGGCAAGGCCGGGCAGTTCGTGATCCTGCGGGTCAACGACGAGGGCGAGCGCATCCCGCTGACCCTGGCGAGCCGCGACCCCGGCAAGGGCACCATCACCCTGGTCTTCCAGGAAGTCGGCAAGACGACCGAGATGCTCGGGCGCCTGCAGCCGGGTCAGGAGATTCATGACCTGGCCGGCCCTCTGGGCAAGGCTACGGAGATTCCCACCGGCAAGACGGTGGTCTGCGTCGGCGGCGGCATCGGCAACGCCGTCGTGTGGCCGCAGGTGCAGGCGCTCAAGGAGGCGGGCAACCGCTGCATCGCCATCCTCGGCGCACGCACGAAGGAACTGCTGATCCTCGAGGACGAGATCCGCGCCCTTGCCGACCAGACGATCATCACCACCGATGACGGCAGCTACGGACGCAAGGGCATGGTCACGCACGCGCTCACCGACCTGATCGAGGGCGGCGAGAAGGTCGACGAGGTCATCACCATCGGGCCGGTCGTGATGATGAAGTTCGTGTGCAGGGCCACGCTGCCGTTCGGGATCCCCACCCAGGCTTCGCTGAATCCCATCATGGTCGACGGCACGGGCATGTGCGGCGCCTGCCGCGTGACCGTGGGCGGCAAGACGCGCTTTGCGTGCGTCGAGGGACCCGAGTTCGACGGCCACCAGGTCGATTTCGACGAGCTGATCACGCGGCTGGCGTACTACCAGCCGGAAGAGCGCTCCTCGCTGGACAGTTACCACCGTTGTCGCCTGGAAGCTGCCGCTGACCAGCTGCGGAACTAGAAGGAAGGACCCGTCATGAGCGACGAAAGCCCGAAGCCCAAGAAGGTCCTCAACAAGGCCAAGACCAAGGTTCCCATGCGGGAACAGGCGGCCACGGCGCGCATCTTCAACTTCGAGGAAGTGCCCCTCGGTTACAACGAGCAGGAAGCGACACAGGAAGCACTGCGCTGCATCGATTGCAAGGACAAGCCGTGCGTGTCGGGTTGCCCTGTCGGCATCGACATCCCGGCGTTCCTGCAGCTCGTCGGCCAGAAGGACTTCGAGGGCGCCCTGCGCAAGATCAAGGAGAAGAACTTCCTGCCGGCGATCTGCGGTCGCGTGTGCCCGCAGGAGGACCAGTGCGAGATGGTCTGCACGCTGAACCGGCCGGACAAGGGCCGCGAGCCCGGCGGCATCGGGCGCGTGGAGCGGTTCCTTGGCGACTACGCCATGGAGCACAACCTGAAGATCACCCCGACGGTGGCTGCGCCCACCGGCAAGACCGTGGCCATCATCGGCTCGGGGCCGGCCGGGCTGACGGCAGCCAGCGACCTGGCGCAGAAGGGCCACAAGGTCACGGTCTTCGAGGCGCTGCACAAGCCGGGCGGCGTGTTGTTCTACGGCATCCCCCAGTTCCGGCTGCCGAAGGAGATCCTCATGCGCGAGGTCGACGGCATGCGCGACATGGGCGTCGAGTTCGTCATGAACTACCCGGTCGGCAAGGCCGAGTCGCTCGACAGCGTGCGCGCACGGTTCGACGTCGTGTTCGTCTCGACGGGCGCAGGCCTGCCCTGGTTCCTCGGCATTCCCGGCGAGAACCTCAACGGCGTGTACAGCGCCAACGAGTTCCTGACGCGCGTCAACCTGATGGGCGGCTACAAATTCCCCGAAGGCGCCGACACGCCGGTCAAGAAGATCAAGCGCATCGCGGTGATCGGCGCCGGCAACACGGCGATGGATTCCGCGCGCACGGCCAAGCGCCTGCGGCCCGAGGTGGTCTATCTCGTCTACCGCCGCAGCCGGCTGGAGATGCCGGCCCGCGTCGAGGAGATCCACCACGCCGAGCAGGAAGGCGTCGAGTTCAACCTGCTGCACTCGCCGCTCGAGATCGTCAACGACGGCAAGGGCGCCGTGGGCGCGATCCGCTGCCAGGAGATGGAACTGGGCGAGCCCGACGCCAGCGGGCGCCGCAAGCCCGTGCCCATCGAGGGCAAGGTGCGCGAGTTCGCCGTCGACACCGTGGTGATCGCCATCGGCCAGGGTCCCAATCCCCTGCTGACGGCCGACTGCCCCGAGCTCGACCGCGACGCGAAGAAGGGCACCATCAAGATCAACGACCTGATGCAGACGAGCCTGCCGAACGTGTTCGCCGGCGGCGACATCGTGACCGGCGGCGCCACCGTGATCCTGGCCATGGGCCAGGGCCGCGTGGCCGCCGACGCCATGCATCGCTACCTGATGACGGGCAATCCGCGCGACCCGTTCGCGACGGTGGGCGACAGCGGCGTGTGCCCGAACCTGATGTAGGACCGCTGCACACCGGCAGGAAAGCAAAGTCCCGCGGCCGTGAGACCGCGGGACTTCGTCATGTGGCCGCGTCTGCCCTGCTCAGCGGAAGATGGCCTTCACGGCGCCGAACGTCGACGCCTCGACCGACACGGGCACCCCGTTGAGCCAGGCCACTGCGGGCGTCCCCCACGGCTGTCCGCAGGGCACGGGGCCAGTGCCGGCATAGTCGACCACCGGCAGGTCGCCGGGCAGCGACGGCGGCGCGGCGGCTCCGAACGAGATCTCCTCGAAGTCAGTGCTCGCGGTCGCCAGGAACACCGTCGCCAATACCGTGCCGCCGGCGAGCGCCGGCTTGGGCGACATGAACGTGACACGCTGGTTCACGTTCGAACCCAGGTTGGTGTCGAACATCAGGTTCGTCAGCGGAATGCCGAAATCGCCGGCCGTGCAGGTGATGCCCACCTCATAGCCCTCGATGACCGCTCCCGTCGGGTTCGTCAACACGATGTAGGCAGCGGTCAGGAAACCAGGCGACACCATGGCGCTGGCGGTGGCCGGCGTGAACGTACTGCCGCTGAAGTACAGGCCCAGGGCATTGTCCTGGGCCGGCGCGAGCGCTGCGCAGCAGATCACGGTGCAGATGACGGCGATAGCGAGTCGTTTCATGTAAGTCCTCCCTCATGCGGCGAACTGTCATGACGCGAGGCCCAATGGGCGAACCGGGCAGGTGCATAGGCTCGGGATGTGCGGCGCTCACGGTGACAATACGGGAATGGGCGAGGCGAGGTCAAATCGGCGGCAGTTCACGGGCCAGTGCGGCGAGCACCTGCGGATAGAGTTCGCACTCGGCGGCAAACACGCGCGCAGCGAGGCTGCCCACGTCGTCACTGTCCAGCACCGGCACACGCTGCTGGCCGAGGATGCGACCGCTGTCGTACTCCGCGTCGACCAGGTGCACGGTGCAACCGCTCTCGCGATCACCGGCCGCAAGCACCGCCTGGTGAACCTTGTCGCCGTAGAAACCCTGGCCGCCGTACTTCGGCAGCAGCGCGGGGTGGATGTTCACGACGGGGCCGCCGAAGCCCTGCGGCGGTTCGTAGCGGCAGAGGTATCCCGCCAGCACGATCAGGCGCGGGGCGTGCGGGGCCAGGAAGGCGTTGATCGCCGCGTTGTGTGCTGCCGTGTCGGCGTAGTCCTTGCGGCGGAAGATCCCCACCGGCAGGCCGGCCGCGCGCGCGACCTCGACACCCTTCACGTCACTGCGGCTCGAGACGACGGCGACGATGCGCAGTGGCAGCGAGCCGTCATCGATGCGTTCGAGGAAATTGGCGAGTGTGCGGCCGCTGCCCGAGAGCAGGACCGCGGCGGCGACGGGCGTCACGGCTGTGCTCCCGCGCTGCCCCCGGCCGGTTCGGCGCGAAGTCTCTCGAGCACGCGCCGATGCGAGGCAAATGCGATGGGGCCGGGCAGTTCGTCGAGCAGGAAGAATCCGGCCTCCTCGGCGTCGTCGCCGGCCTGCAACGTGCCGCCGGTTTCCCGGGCCGCATAGAAAATGACGACCACGGGCGTGTCGGGCGGCAGCAGGCCGGACTCGACGGCGTAGAGCGCTGTCAGCTCCACCTCGAGCCCGGTCTCCTCGAGCGCTTCGCGGCGCGCCCGTTTCGGCGGGATCTTCCCCCACTCCATGAATCCCGTCGGCAATGACCACAGTCCCTGTTTCGGCGCGAAGCGGCGCTTGACCAGGCAGACGCGGTCGCCTCGCATGAGCACGATGCCCGCTGCCGGGGCCGGGTTCAGGTACTGCACCAGGCCGCAGGCCGGGCACACGGGACGCTCGGCGCCGCCGTCGTGGCGGCGCGTCATCTCCGTCCGGCACTGCGGGCAGTAGCGGAAGACGTGGCGCTCGGACGGGATCACGGCGCAACCTCACTTTCGCCGGCGCAACGGCTCCAGGGCCCGGCGAGCGTCACCAGCACCCACAGGACAAGGAACCAGGTCACCGGAGCCGATCCCCAGCGCACGTAGCCCGTGCGCGCGTCGCCGGGGCTGATCGTGGCGCTGACGACGCCGCGCTCGCCCAGCTCGAGCCAGCCCAGCAGCCGGCCGTCACGGTCGGCAATGAAACTGATGCCGTTGTTGGCGCAGCGGATCACCGGCACGCCGCACTCGACAGCGCGCAGCCTGGCCAGCCACGCATGCTGCCGCGGACCGGCCGTGCGGCCGAACCAGCCGTCATTGGTGATGACGGCCAGGCAGCGGCTCCCGCGCCGCACGCTGTCGCGCGCGAGCGAGCCGAACACGGACTCGAAACAGATCAGCCCGCTGAAGGGGAAGTGCCCGTCAGGCAGCTTGGCCACCAGCGCGCGTGGCGGGTCGCCCGGGTCCCATTCGGCCTGCCCCACGTTGAGCTGGCCCAGGAACGGCAGGTAGCGCTGGAACGGCATCGCCTCGCCGATGGGCAGCAGGTGATGCTTGGCGTAGCGGTCGACGATGACGCCGTCGGGCGACAGCAGCCCCGACGAGTTGTACAGGCGCATGCGCCCGTCGGTGCGGCGATCCCCGTCGGGGAACCCCGCGTAGAGCCACACGCCCGATTCACGCACCAGGCGGCGCAGCCAATTGAGGTTCGCCACGTCGTAGCGCAGGTAGCCCGGCACGGCGGTCTCGGCCCAAACGACGAACTCGGCGCCAGCGGCGGCAGCCTTCTTCGTGAGTGCGGCATACGGCACCCGCGTGGAGTCGATGCGCGCGGTGTCCCACTTGTCGGCCAGGGACACGTCAGCCTGCACCGCGGCCACGCGCAGCGGCCTCGCAAGCAGCGAATCGGCGTTGATCGCGAACGGTCCGCTGGCGGGCGGCGGCGGCGGCGCGGGATTCATGGCAGCGCCGGCCGCGAGCGCGGTCCAGGCGAGTGCCGTGACAATGGCCAGGGGCCGGCGCGCGCGTCGGCGCGCAGCGTGGGCCGCATCGGGGATTGCAGCAGCATCGCCGCCGCGAGCGGTCCAGGCCACGATGGTCGCCGCCGTGAAGGCGAGCGCACAGCCCAGGCCGAGTTCGCCGGCCCCACGGACCAGCACCATGAACGGCGTGCCGATCGTGCTCGAGCCCGTCAGGCACCACGGAAACCCGAGCTCACCGAAGGAGCGCACGGCCTCCATCGCCGTCCACAACGCCGGCATCAGCAGCAGGGCGCGGGTGGAGCCCAACCGCTGGCGGGCGCGGCCGCAGAGCCAGCCCCAGCCCAGGTAGAACACCGACACGTAGAGGATCGTCAGGCCCGCCTGGATGGGCACCAAGGCCCGCGTGGGGATGCTCTTGGCGGGGTCCAGCAGGAAGAGCCAGTAGAGCAGCGTGGACTGGTGCGCAAGCGCGAAGAACCAGGCGAGGCGCGCCGGCCGCGGCGCGGCGAGCACGAGCGCCATGAGCAGGGCCAGGCCGGCCGGCACCAGCACCCCGGTCCAGGCATGCGGCGGCAGCCCGCCCGTGACCATCATCCCTGCTAGCAGGGCCAGGCCCGTGGCGCGCGAGGGGCGGCCGAAACGACGGCGCCGCAACTGGACCTGGACAGGGTCGCGCATGCGCGGAACATAACCACGCGATCGCGACCCTGTCCAGACACACCACGGACATCGGGTCCACCGGGGCCGGCGCGCTGTCAGCCGGCCCCCGTGGAGATGAGGTCGAGCATCCCGTAGCGGGCGATCTTCTTGTAGAGGCCCTGCCGCGAGAGGCCCAGCCGCCGCGCAGCCGCCGCCTTGCGTCCGTCGCAGGCGGCGATCGCCTTCCGGATGAGGTAGCGCTCGAGCAGCTCGCCGGCCTGGTCGAGTGCGCGCAGGGTGCCGAGGTCGGCGGCCTCCACGCTGTCGCCGCCGGCGCCGCGGATCTCCCGCGACAGGTGCGCGTGACGGATGACGGGTTCCTCCGGGTAGAGCGCCGCCAGGCGCTGCGCTTCGTTTTCCAGCTCGCGCACGTTGCCGGGCCAGTGCCAGCGCTGCAGGGCAGTGAGTGCCTCTTCCGTAATGCGAGTCTTCTCAAGGCTACGGCCTGATCTCTTGAGGAAATACGCGAACAGCGGCGCAACGTCCTCCGGCCGGTGGCGCAACGGCGGGATGACGACGCTGACGACCTTCAGCCGATAGAAGAGATCGAGCCGGAAGCGCCCCTCCCGGATCTCGGCTGTGAGGTCCTTGTGGGTGGCGGCGACGAAACGCAGGTCGACGGGCACACTCTTCAGTTCGCCGATGCGCCGGACCTGGCGCTCCTGCATGACCCGCAGGAGCTTGATCTGCAGCGCCAGCGGCATGTCGCCGATCTCGTCCAGAAAGAACGTCCCGCCGCTGGCGGAAGCGAGCAGCCCCTTCTTCTCCGTGGCGGCGCCGGTGAAGGCGCCGGCGCGGTGGCCGAAGAGTTCGGACTCGAAAAGCGTCTCGGGCAAGGCGGCGCAGTTCTGGGCCACGAACGGCCCGACAGCCCTGTCGCTGCTCACGTGCAGGGCGCGGGCGACGATCTCCTTGCCGGTGCCGCTTTCGCCGTGCAGCAGCACATTGACCCCGCTGCGGGCGATATTCGCCAGGCGCTGCCCGAGCCGGGCCATTTCGGCGCTGATGCCCACGCAGCCGGGAATGCCCGGGACGGTGACCGGCCGCGGCAGCGACAGCAGGGGCCCGCCGCTTTCGCCCGCGACGCGGGCGACCGGACCGGATCCGCCACGGGCGCGAGCGGGCCTGGCCGGGCGACCGCCGGCCGGATCGTCGCCCGCCAGGGAGTACAGCGGCGCCAGCGGGAACAGCGTGGGCTGGTTGAGGGTCTCCCCCGGCACCGGCCCCTGCGATTCCAGCACCCCCAGCACCGGCAGCAGGCGCGGCACCAGGCGCTGCCCCCACAGGAAGATCCCCTCGCGCCAGGCCTCGGCGGCGTCCATCCAGATGCCGAGGCAGCCGACCACCTGGCCGCCCTGGCGCAGCGGCTCGACCCAGAGCGCCACCTCGCGGCTCTTGCGGATCAGTTCCTCGCGATCATCGCCCATCGCGCGCAGGAGGGCGCCCAGCGGCGGACGCGCCGCCAGTCCGTCGCGACGCGCCTGCCCGCTGTCCCAGGCCAGCAGCAGGCGCAGCGGCGCGCCCGGTTCGGCGCCGTCGCGGCGTACGACCCACACGGCGGCGCCGCGGCCGCCGTGTGGAAAGGCGCGCAGTTCCTCGTCCCAGAATGTGCGGTGTTCCATCGCTCCTCCCGTCGGGTGGGGGTACGGGGAAGCGAGGGGCACGAGTCGTGCCGCACGTCAGGGATGTGCCGCGTGGAAGTGATGAGGTTGGCGGGCCGCGAGTTGGCGAGCGCTGCGGCGGGAAGACAAGCCGTGGCCTGTCCCGCCTGTGCCGTGGCCGCCGGGTTATCCCCAGCGGTTGCGGGACATTACGACAGCCACGCGCTGCTCTTCACCAGGGCAGCGCGACGCGTTGTTCTCCAGCGCGGACTTCGCCGATGAGGCGCGCATCGCTGCCGGGCACGGCGGCCAGATCGCATCCGGGCGGCGTGACCACGACCAGGCCGATGCCCATGTTGAACACGCGGTACATCTCCGCGTCGGCCACCCGCCGTGCTCCTGGATGAGCCGGAAGACCGGCAACGGCTCCCAGGCCGTCGGGTCCACGTGTACGCAGAGGCCGTCAGGGACCACGCGAGGGATATTGTCGTAGAAGCCGCCGCCGGTGATGTGGATGAGCCCGCGTACCGCCTCGCGCCCGCAGGCCTTCCACATCGCGCGCACGGGCGTCAGGTAACTGCGGTGCACCGCCAGCAGGGCGTCGGCGACGGTGGCGCCCCCAGTTCCGGCGGCGTGTCGGTGACGGCAAGGCCGGCGCGCTCGAAGAGCACCTTGCGCGCCAGCGAATAGCCGTTGGTGTGCAGCCCCGTGCTCGGCAGGCCCCACACGCGGTCGCCGGCCCGCATGGCGCTGCCGTCGATCACGTGTTCGGGCAACACGCGGCCGACGATGGTGCCGGCCAGGTCGAACTCGCCGTCGCGGTAGACGCCGGGCATCTCCGCCGTCTCGCCGCCAAGCAGGGCGCAGCCGTTCTCGCGGCAGGCTTTCGCGAAGCCGGCCAGCACCTCGGGCAGCACGGCTTCGTCAAGCTTCGCGGTCGCGAAGTAGTCGAGGAAGAACAGCGGTTCGGCGCCCTGCACGAGGATGTCGTCGACGCAGTGGTTGACCAGGTCCTGTCCCACCGTGTCGTAGCGCCCGGCCTGCACGGCCACCATCACCTTGGTGCCCACGCCGTCGACACTCGCCACCAGCAACGGTTCGCCCGGCGCCGGCTGGAACAGGCCGCCGAAGGCGCCGATCTCGTTGCGCACACGGGCATCCCAGGTGGAGCGCACGTGATCGCGGGAGCGGGCGAGCGCGCGTGTCGCGGCGTCGATGTTGACACCGCTGTCGGCGTACTTCATGGCGGTCCTTTCGCGGGCTGCGGCGTTCGGGCGGTGCGGCCGGGGCGGAAACAGGGCCGCCGGCCCGGGCATGATAGGTGCCCGGGGCCGGCGGTTCAAGGCGGGTTGCGGTCCGCCGCGACGGGCGCGGTTCAGCCCTCGGCAGAAGCTTCGCGCAGGGCGAACAGGCCCAGGCGCCGGTTCAGGGCGGCCAGCACCGCGTGCACGATCGACTGTTGCCGGTTGTGCCGGGCGGCACACGCGCCCAGGAGCGTCTCGGTGCGGCGCGATTCCACCAGGTCCACGGCCACGAGCACGGTCGACTGTCCGCCGATCACGTCGAGACGTGCTTCGCGCAGGTGCAGGACCACCGGCAGCGCCAGCAGCCGCCCGACGGCCTCGACCGTCGCACGCGCGATGCAGAGCACGTCGCTGTCGGCATGGTTCGCGCCCTCGGCCACGCCGGTGGCCTCGAGCCCGCCGGCGCCCAGCCGCACCTCGGCGCGCACGGAACGGTCGGAAACGAGCAGGCTGACACCGAGGCAGACAGGACGCGGGAAGGCATCCTCGGCGACGAGGATGGCGGGCAGCGGTTCCGGCGGTCCTGCCGGCTTTTCGGGAACGACCGGCGCGGCAACCGGCGGCAGCGGCGCGCCTGGGCTCGGCACGCGGCGGCAGGAAGGTCACGCCGGCGGCTGCAGGCGACAGCGCGCGCGGGGCGGCATGCGCGGCACCCGCAGCCGTGTCATCACCGCGAGGATTCTCGACCACCTGCACGACACCGATCTTCTTGTAGTAGACGTCCATCTGCAGGCGGGCCTTCAGCAGGCTCTCGACGTCGCGAACGATATGCCGCGGATCACGGTCGAGCCCGGCCACCACATGCACGCCGGCGATCTCGCCCTGTGCGTCGAGGTCGATCTTGCACTGCAGGACGCCCTTGATCTGCGTGATCCAACGCTGTGCGTCGGTCACCCAGGCGTCGCGCTCGTTCGGCTCCCACTCCAAATCGGGTGCTCCAGGACTAGGGTCTGGCCAACATTGGCGCTGAGGCGATCGAATCTTTTGCGAACGGGGATGTTACCACATTGATATTCTTCCCACAACCGGCATTTCCAGGTGACGAAATGCCAAGGACTAGCGCCTGCAGCATGACGAAAAAAGCGCCGCCGGCCCTGGCCTGGGCCGGCGGCGCCCGTCATCGACCCGATCAGGGCGTCATCATGCTCCGCAGTTCGTGCAGGCGGGCATCGTAGGCCGCCTGGTCGACCCGCAGCAGGCCCTCCACGTTGAACCCTTCGGGGCAGAAACTGGCCGTCACGGTACCGTCGAGCATGGCCTGCCGGAAGGCTGCGTCGGGGGCGTCGCGGCCGATCCCGGCCTCGGCCAGCGAGCCCATGAAGCCGCCGGCGAAACAGTCGCCGGCGCCCGTGGGGTCGACGACCTCGTCGAGGATCAGCGCCGGCACGGCCAGCACCGAGTCGCGGCCGAAGAACACCGCGCCGTGCTCGCCCTTCTTCACGATGACACGGGCCGGCCCCATCGCACGGATGGCCGCAGCCGCGCGCGCCAGGCTGCGCTGCCCCGTCAGCAGCCGCGCCTCTCCCTCGTTGACCAGCAGCACGTCCACGCGGGCCAGGATCGTGCGCAGCAGGTCCGGCGTCGTGTCGATCCAGAGGTTCATGGTATCGAGCGCGACAAGGCGCGGTCCGCGCATGAGGTCGAGCACGCCCGCCTGCAATGCGGGGTGGATGTTGGCCAGGAACAGGTATTCCGAATCGCGCCACATAGCGGGAATCTCGGGCTGGAAGTCGGCGAAGACGCCGAGTTCCGTGGCCAGCGTGTCGCGTTCGATCAGGTCGGCGTGATAACGCCCCGACCAGTGGAAGCTCTTCCCGGGCACGCGCTTGATGCCGCTGATGTCAGCGTGCTTTGCCAGCAGCGCCAGGTCCTCTTCGCGGAAATCGTCGCCGACGACGCCGACGCAGCGCACCTGGCCGCGGCCACGCGCAGCCACGGCGAAGAAGCTGGCGCTGCCGCCGAGCTGGCGCTCGCGCCGCTCGCGAGGCGTCTCGACGGTGTCATAGGCGACAGAACCAACCACCACGATAGACATGTCAATCCCTCTTTTCCATCTTCTCCGGCGCCTCGACGCCGACCAGGTCCAAAAGCACGCGGATGACGTGCCGCGTCACCAGGCTCAGGTGGAGCTGCGAGCGGCGCCGATCCTCGGGCTGCTCGAGGATCCGCCGGCACTTCGTGTAGAACTCGTTGTAGAGAGCGGCGATCTCGTCCGCATAGACGGCCAGCCGGTGCGGCTCGCGGGACCATGCCGCCGAGACGATGATGCGCGGCAGGCGGATCAGTTCCGCCACGAGCGCCCACTCGGCCTCGTGCTCGAGATGCGCCAGCGAGGCGGCATCGGGTTCGCCGATGTCGATGCCGCGGGCAGCGGCCTCGGACAGCAGCGAACAGATGCGCGCGTGGGCATACTTGATCTTCAGCACCGGGTTCTTCTCGGTCTGGTCCTTGGCCAGGTCCAGGTCGAAATCCAGGTGGCTGTTCGGCTTCCGGGTCAGGAAGATGTACTTCGTAACGTCGGCGCCCACCTCGTCGATCAGCGCGTCCATGGTGACGAACGAGCCGGCCCGCTTCGACATCTTGATCGGCTGGCCGCCCTCCAGGAAGGTGACATGCTGGAGGATCTGCACCTCGAGCCAGCCTTCCTCGATGCCGAGGGAGGTCATCGCGCCCTGCATCCGGCTGATGTAGCCGTGGTGGTCGGGGCCCCAGAAGTCGATCGCGTGCTCGAAGCCGCGCTGGAACTTGTGGTAGTGGTAGGCGATGTCAGCCAGGAAGTAGGTCGGCCGGCCGTCGGCTCGCACCAGTACGCGGTCCTTCTCGTCGTCGTGCGTCGTCGACTTGAACCAGACGGCGCCGTCCTCCTCGTACACCGCCTCCAGCTTGCGCAGGCGCTCCAGGGCGCGGTCGAGTCGCTTCGTCTCGTGCAGCTCGGACTCGAAGTACCAGGTGTCGAAACGGAGTCCGAAACGCCGGCAGGTCTCCCGCTGCCAGCCGAGGATCGTCATCAGCGCATACTTCGAGAAGCAGCGCACCGATTCCTCTTCCGGCAGGCGCCGCCAGTCGTCGGCGCAGCCGCTCGGTGCGGCAACCCGCTGGAAGCTCTCGTCGTTGAAGGCCGCCGATGCGGCGCGGATGGCCGTCTCGTCCTGTTCGAGCAGCCCGGCAGCCATGGTCTCGAGGTACTGGCCGTGGTAGCCGTCTTCGGGGAACTCGACCGGCTCGCCGAGCAGTTGCAGGTAGCGCGCCCGCAGCGACTGCCCGAGCAGCTCGACCTGGCGGCCGGCGTCGTTGACGTAGTACTCGGCATGCGCATCGTAACCGACGGCCTCGAGCAGCCGGACCATGGTCATGCCGAACGCGCCGGCGCGGGCCGACACCACGTTCAGCGGGCCGGTCGGGTTGGCGCTGATGAACTCGACGTTGATGCGCTTGCCGCCGGCCGTCTGGATGTTCGCCAGCGCACCGGCCGGGTTCCACACGTCGAGCAGCAGGTCGACCTGGTGCTCGCGCGCGATCCGGAAGTTGATGAACCCCGGCCCGGCGATCTCGACCGATTCGATCACCTCACGGGGGAACTTGATGTCGGCGGCGATCTCGCCGGCCAGCTCGCGCGGCTTGCGCCCCAGGCGCTTGCCCAGGACCAGCGCCAGGTTCGTGCTCAGGTCGCCATGACTGCGTTCGCGCGGCTTCTCGAGCTCGACCTGCACATCCTCCTCGAAGACGCCGTACTTCTCCAGCACGGCCAGCAGGCTCTTCCTCAGCAGGTCCTCAAGCATGGCGTCACGACTCCCGGCCGGCGGTTCCCGGCCTCGCGATGGTGAAATTCAGGCCCGGGTGGCGTGCGGCCACTTCCGGTTCGGCGAACCAGCCCGGCACCAGGTCGAGGCGCGGGCAATCGCCCCACAGCCGCTCGAGCTGGAAATACTCGCGCGACTGCTGGTGGAAGACGTGGACCACGACGTCGAACAGGTCGAGCAGCACCCAGCGCCCCTCGGTCATCCCCTCGATGGAATGGGCGTGGTGTCCGGAAGCCGCCAGTTGGTCGTGCGTGTAGCGCGCGCCCGCCTGCACCTGCGTGTTGGCCGTGCCGGAGCCGATGACGAAGAAGTCGCAGACATCGGAACTCCCCCGCAGGTCCAGCACGATCACGTTCTCAAGGTTCTTCTCGAGCAGATGCCAGGCGCAACGTTCGGCCAGCGCGAAGCCAGGCGTGTCGTCGGGAAGGCGCCGCTCGGGATCCTGGTTCCGCTTCGAGCCGCCGGTGGGGTCGTTCTGCATGGTACCTGCCTAGTTCAAACGGTTGATGACGTACTCGACGGCGACCGCCAGGAGTTCCTTCTGGGGTCCCGACGCTACCGGGCCCAGGGCCTGTTTGGCGGCGTCGCCGTAACTGCGCGCCGTGGTGAATGCATAGTCGACGCCGCCGTGGTCCGTCACGAAACTGCGGACCTCGGGCCAGCAGGCCGCGCGTTCCGCGCGATCACGGATGACTGCCAGTTCTTCCAGGCGAGCCCGCGCCGCCGACGGAGCCTGGCGATAGGCGGCGATCAGGGGCAGCGTGATGCGCCCCTCCTCCCAGTCCTGGCCGGTGGGCTTGCCCAGGCGCCGCTCGTCGCCCAGGTAGTCGAAGATGTCGTCGGTGATCTGGAACACCCGACCCGTGTTGGCACCGAAATCGCCGAACTCCGACTCGCAGCCGGCCAGGCGCGCATTGAACGAGACCCCGATGCGGCAGGCGTTTTCGATGAGCGAGGCCGTCTTCTGGTAGATGATCTGCAGGTAACGCTCCTCGCTGATCGCCATGTCGTACCGGTGCTCGAGCTGCAGCATCTCGGCTTCACTCATCAGTACCGTCGTCCGCGCCAGGAGCTCGACCGCGTGGTGCAACCCGGCCGCGCACAGGTTGTGCAGGGCCGTCGAGTACAGGTAGTCGCCCATGATCAGCGCCGCGCTGGGGCCATACTTGACGTTGACCGCCGGAAGGCCGCGGCGGGTGACGGCGTCATCGATGAAGTCGTCATGCACCAGGGTCGCGGTGTGGACCAGTTCGACACTGGCGGCGGCGGTGATCGCCGCGGGCGCGAAGCCGTCCTCGTCCTGGGCCGCCAGCAGCAGCAGGGTCGGCCGGAACTTCTTGCTCTTGCCCTGCCGGATGTGTTCGCAGATCTCGCGCGTCAGGGGGCTGTCGCCGGTCGTGATGCGCAGGAACTCGCGGTCGACGGCCTCCAGGGCCGGGCCGATCTTCCGCTGGAGCGTGGCCAGTTTGATGCGTTCGCGATCGACGAGTCCCATGCCATTCCACTCTCGGGTTCGGGCTCCCGGCCGCCGCGGCCGGGGACGTTCTGGAGTATTCGCAAATCGAGGACCGTGTCAATCCCCTTCGGCCGCCTCCGCGGCCGCGCGGGCCCGATCCCGTTTCCGCACCAGGACCAGGGCCAGCACCGCCGATCCCAGGTAGAGCACCAGGACCGGCACCATCATCATGACCTGGCTGATCACGTCCGGGGGCGTGAAAATCGCCGCGACGATGGCGATGATCACGATCGCGTAGCGCCAGGTCCGCAGCAGCACCTGCGGACGGACGATCCCCGCGATGCAGACCCCCAGGATCACCATGGGCAGCTCGAACACCAGGCCGAATCCCAGACAGAGCCGGAACACGAAACCCAGGTAAGAGGTGACGCTGATCAGGGGCTTCAGCGTCTCGGTGCCGAAGCCCATCATGAAATTCATCACGTACGGGGCCACCACGAAGAACGCGAAGGCCACGCCGAGATAGAACAGGAGCGCCGTCCAGAACAGGATCGGCCCCATGACGCGCCGTTCCTTCCGGTACAGGGCCGGCAGCACGAACGCGTAGACCCGGTACAGAACGAACGGTGCCACGGCAAAGAGCCCGACCACGACGGCAACTTTCAGGCGCGCCATGAACGCGTCGTTGGGCGCCGTGAAATACACGCCCTGTTCGCTGACCGGCGCAATCACGATCTCCATCAGCTGCGCCGACCAGAACCAGCACAGCCCGGCGCCGACCCCCACCGCGACAAGGCTCTGGATGAGGACCTTGCGCAGTTCTTCCAGGTGGTCCAGGAGGCCCATACGTGCGCCTTCGGCCTCGCCCGACGGCAGGTCGGCATCGCCGCCACCGGCTGCAGCAGCGACCGGCGGCGGTGGCGGCGGCGAAACCGGGGGCGGCGGTGGCGTTGCCCCGATGCCCGACGGGATCGCAGGCGCGGACCCGACCCATCCCGGTGGCGGCGGCAGGTCGGCGAACCCCACCTGGTCGCGCGGCCCGGGCGGAAGATCGCCGGCCGGTTGCCCGGTCGGCGCCGCCTCGGATGGCCCGCCCGGCGTCTGCGCGGGCTCCAGGTTCTCGTCCCGCCCGTCGTTCACGGCTTCTCCGTCGCCTGCCGCATGGCGCTGAGCAGGGCGAAGAACTCGTCCACGCTCTGGAAGCTGCGGTAGACCGAGGCGAAGCGCACATAGGCCACTTCGTCGACGTGACGCAACTGTTCCAGCACACAGCCCCCGATCATCTCGCTGGGCACCTCGCGCCGGCCCGAAGCGGCCAGGTCGTGCTCGACCCGGTCGACGATGATCTCGATCTCCTCGGCAGACACCGGACGCTTCTCGCAGGCCTTGGTGACGCCGACGATGACCTTGCCGCGATTGTAGGCCACGCGCTCGCCGCTGCGCTTGACCACCAGCATCGGCCGCGTCTCGACGGCCTCATAGGTGGTGTAGCGTTCGCCGCAGGCCGTACACTCGCGACGGCGACGGACAGCGCGCCCGTCACGCACGGCGCGGCTGTCGATCACCTTGTCCTCGTCGCTGGCGCAGCGCGGGCACTTCATCGGCGGCCCCTTCCGGGTCAGCCCAGGTCCGGGTACAGCGGGAAGGCACGGCAGAGTTCGCTGCTGCGCCCGCGCAGGCGGGCCAACGCTGCATCATCGCCGCGTGCCGCCACGGCCTCGTCCATGATGCCGGCGATCTCGCGCATCTGTTCCGGGCCCATCCCCCGCGTGGTGAGCGCCGGCGTGCCCAGCCGCACGCCGCTGGTGACGAACGGGCTCTGCTGGTCGAACGGCACCGTGTTCTTGTTGGCGGTGATGCCGACGTGCTCCAGCAGCTCCTCCATCTCCTTGCCGGTGAGACCCTTGTTCGTCACGTTGACCAGCAGCAGGTGGTTGTCCGTGCCCCCGCTGACCAGGCGGAAGCCGCGCTCGGTCAACGCGCCGGCCAGGGCCTGCGCGTTGGTCACCATGCGCTTCGCGTAGTCGCGGAACGGCTCCTGCATCGCCTCCTGGAAACAGACGGCCTTGGCCGCGATCACGTGCATGAGCGGCCCGCCCTGCACGCCAGGGAAGTTCAGCTTGTTGATGGCCGCGAAGTGTTCCTTCGTGCACAGGATGAGACCGCCGCGCGGCCCGCGTAGCGTTTTGTGCATCGTCGAGGTGACCACGTCGCAGTGCGGCACCGGGCTCGGGTGGACGCCGCCGGCCACCAGGCCCGCGATGTGCGCCATGTCGAACAGGAACACGGCTCCGACCTCGTCGGCGATGCTGCGCAGCGCCGCGAAATCCCAGGCCCGCGGATACGCGCTGGCGCCGCCGATGAGCAGGCGCGGCTGCTCGCGCTTCGCCTGGTCGCGCAGGCGGTCGTAGTTGATCATCTCGGTGCCCTCGTCGACCTCGTAGTGCGAGGCCTGGAACAGCAGGCCCGAGAAGTTGACCGGGTGCCCATGGGTCAGGTGGCCGCCGTGCGACAGCGACAGGCCGAGCACCTTGTCCCCCGGCTTGAGGAAGGCGAGGTAGGCGGTGAGGTTCGCCGTCGAGCCGCTGTGCGGCTGCACGTTCGCCTTCTCGGCGCCGAACAGCGCGCAGGCGCGGTCGCGCGCCAGCGTCTCGGCGACGTCGACGTTGACGCAGCCTCCGTAGTAGCGCTTGCCGGGATAGCCCTCGGCATACTTGTTCGTCAGCGTCGAGCCCATGGCCTGCATGACGGCCGGGCTGGTGAAGTTCTCGCTGGCGATCATCTCCAGCTGGTCGCGCTGCCGCGCCAGTTCGCTGTCCAGTACCGCCGCGATTTCCGGATCGACCCTGCGCACTACGTCGTGCATCGCGTCACTCCCCCGCCGTTCGGCCGTTCTCGTAGTCCATGATCATCCGCACGCGATTCGCGTGCCGGCCGCCCTCGAAGGACCCGGCCAGGAAAGCCTCGAGCACCGGCCACGCCTGTTCGGGCGTCAGGCCGTCGCCGCTCAGGCACAGCACGTTGGCATCGTTGTGCCGGCGCGTGCCGGCCGCCTGCTCCGGCGTGTGGCACAGCGCCGCGCGGACGCCGCGAACCTTGTTCGCCGCGATGCTCACGCCGATGCCTGAACCGCAGATCAATACCCCGAGCCCGGCCGCGCCGTCGCGCACGAGCGCACCCACGGCAAAGGCCGGGGCAGGGTAATCGACGGAACCGCCAGGGCTGCCGCCACAGTCGCTCACGACGTGCCCCGCTGCCGTCAGGCGCGCCGCCAGCAGTTCCCGGTGCGCGAATCCCCGATGGTCGGAACCGATGGCCAACTTCATGGATTCCATCTCCTTCAGGGGCAGAGTTCGCGAAACACTTCCGCCCAGGCGACGAGCCCGGCGTCGATCTGTTCGCCCGTCCGGCGATAGGTCGCCAGGTCCTGGTGCCAAGGATCGCCTATGTCCAGATCGGCAATGTCCGGATCGCCGATGTCCGGATCGCCGATGTCATGTCCCGTCCGGCCGTTCGCCGTCGAAGGCACGCCCGCGGTGCGCCAGTCGAGCCCCGGGGCCCCGAGCAGCCCCACGCGGCCCTGCCACCGCGGGCTCAGTCGCGCCCGCAGCACCGCCGCATGCATCCGGGTCATCCCGATCACCCACGCCGCGTCCGCCACCGCCCGGGCATCCACGGGCGCACTGCGATGGCCCTCGAGGTCCAGGCCGCGCTCCCGCGCGATGGCGCACGCTTCAGCGGAGGCCGGCTGTCCGGCCGCCGCATCCGTGCCGGCGGAGGCGAAGATCAGGGGCAGTTCGGCGTACCGGGCCCGGGCCAGGACCTCGGCCAACGGGCTGCGGCAGGTGTTGCCCGTGCATACGAAAACGATCCGCCTGGGCATGGTCGCCTTTCGCGCCCGCGTTGCGGGCAGTGAAAGGTAAAGTCGGCGTCGCAAGCGTCAAGAAACGCCCGGGCCGGCCTCCGGCAGCGGCACTGGTCCGCGACGCAGCAGGGTGGGAGGATCGGTGGTCAGGTCGACCAGGGCGCTCGGACTGCCGGCGGCGGCGCCCCCGTCCCCCGGTGCCGGGACACCCTCCCACCAGCCGTCGACCTGGTCGCCGAACCCGTCCACAGCGGCCGCGAGAGCGGCCAACGGCGCCTGCCCCGAGCGGTTGGCACTTGTCGAAGCGAGCGGCCCCCCGGCCTGTTCGATGAGGCGGCGCAGGTCGGCGCGGGCCGGAACCCGGATGGCCACCGTGCCGCGGGCCGTATCGGTGACGGCAGGAGCCAGGCCTGCGCCGGCGGGCAGGATGAACGTGAAGGGGCCCGGCCAGGCGGCGCGGCAGAGGGCAGCCTGCCCCGCCGAAAGGGGACCACAGAGCGTGGTTGCCTGGTCGTAGGAGGCAGCCAGCACCAGCAGGGGCTGGCCGGCGGCACGCCCCTTGAGCGCGGCAATGCGCGCCAGCGCGTCGGGCCGGTCGGCGCGCGCGTGCAGCCCGCAGATGGTGTCGGTAGGCAGCAACAGCACGCCGCCGCCGGCCAGGACGGCGGCGGCGGCGGCATCGGTCAGCGGCAGGAGCATCAACGGCCGCCGTCGGCCAGTTCGCGCCGGTAGTCCTCGACGGCCGCGGCCACGCGCGCGTCGCCCGTGCCGATGATGCGCGCGGCCAGGCACGCTGCGTTCCGCGCCCCGGCACTGCCGATCGCCACGGCAGCCACCGGTACGCCGGGCGGCATCTGCACGATCGACAGCAGCGCATCGACCCCGGCCAGCGGCCCTGCGGCCACGGGCACGCCGATGACCGGTCGCCCGGTCAGCGACGCCACCACGCCCGGCAGGTGGGCCGCCATGCCCGCCACTGCGACGAAGACCAGCGTGCCGCCCTCATTGGCCGCCTTCACGAGCCGGTGCAGCCGTTCAGGCTGGCGATGCGCCGAGGCGACGGCTGTTGCGTGGGTGAGCCCGAAGCGCTCGAGGAGCGACGCCATCTTCTCGATCACCGGCAGGTCGCTCTCGCTGCCGAGCAGGATCAGCACCTGTGGTGCTGCATCATCCGGATTCCAGATGGCGCCCATGTCAGTCCTTTCGCGCGGCGATGTCGCGCCGGTAGGTCAGGCCCTCGAAATGCGTGCCGGCCAACAGGCCGTAGGCCAGCTCGCGCGCGGCTTCCAGGCGCGCCGCCATCCCCACCGCCCCGAGCACGCGTCCACCGGCGGTCACGAGCACCTCGTCACGCTCCTTCGTGCCGGCGTGGATGATCCAGGCGTCGGGGCTCTCCTCCGGCAGCTCGATGGGACGCCCGGCCAGATAGCGGCCAGGATAGCCGTCCGACGCGCCGACAACCACGACACAATGCCGCCGCCACTCCGACAGCCCGGCCCCGGCCCAGTCGGCCGGATCATGCTCGCCGGCCGGGAAGCGCTGCAGGAACGTCCCCAGTTCGCCGGCGGCAGTGGCGGCACACAGTTCGTAGAGATCACCGCGCAGCAGCGGCAGCACCACCTGCGTCTCGGGATCGCCGAAGCGGCAGTTGAACTCGAGGACCTGCGGACCCGAGGCCGTCAACATGAGGCCGGCGTAGAGCACGCCGCGATACGGGATGTCGCGCCGGCGCAGCTCGGCCAGCACCGGCAACACCACGCGCGCATCGATCTCGGCCTGCAGCGCTGCCGGGAGCGCGACCGGCGCGAACGCACCCATGCCGCCGGTGTTCGGTCCCGTGTCGCCCTCGCCGATGCGCTTGTGGTCGCGGCTCGGCGCCAGCAGGCAGTAGTCCTGGCCGTCGGTAACGATGAGCACCGACAGTTCGGGCCCGAAGATGCACTCCTCGATGAGGATGCGCAGGCCCGAGCTGCCGAAGCGCTGCTCGTCCAGGCACTCGCGGATGAAGGCCTCCGCCTCTTCGCGCGTGGAGCAGACGGCCACGCCCTTCCCCTGCGCCACGCCGCAGGCCTTGACCACCACCGGGAGTTCCATCGTATCGAGATGGCCGAGCGCCGCATCGCTGGTGCTGAAGGCGTGGTAGTGCGGCGTCGGCACGCCGGCGGCGTGCAGCACTTCCTTGGCGAACTCCTTGTCGCCTTCCAGTCGTGCGCCCAGCGCACCGGGACCGAACACGGCGATGCCGCCATGCCGCAACTGGTCGGCCAGGCCGGCGATGAGCGGATCCTCCGGCCCGACGATCACCAGCCCGATGCCCTCGTTCTGGCAGAAGCGGACCACAGCCTGCTCGTCGGTAGGATCGAGCGCCACGTTGGTGGCGCAGGCGGCGATGCCCGGATTGCCCGGGGCCGCATAGATGACCGGAGACAGCGGTGAGCGCGCGAGCTGCCGCACGATGGCGTGCTCGCGTCCACCGCCGCCGATGACCAGCACGGATGCGGGCATGACTCGTTCTCCCGCCATGACTCGGCCTCCCGGCTTTGCGGACCGTTCGCGTTCGCGCGCCCGATCCGCGTCCCACACTCAGGGCACGATGCGCGTGCCGCCCCGGCCTTCGAGCGCTTCGAGGAGCAGTTCGGGCGAAGTGATGATCACCTCGCGGCCGCCGCCCCTGAGGAACGACAGGGCCGCCTCGATCTTCGGGCCCATGCTGCCGGCCGGGAACTCGCCCGCCGCCAGCATGGCCGCTGCGCGCGACGCCGGCAGCTCCTCCAGCTCTTCCTGGTCGGGCTGACCGTAGCGCGCGCAGACCTTCGCGACCTGCGTGATGATGACGAGCGTGTCCGCGCCGATCAGGCGACCGAGCAGGTCGCTGGCGCGATCCTTGTCGATGACGGCGTCGACGCCCTCGAGGTCGCCCTCGGCATTGCGGATCACCGGCACGCCGCCGCCGCCGACGGCGATCGTGAACACGCCGCCCGCCACCAACGTGCGGATGGCCTCCCACTCCACGACCTCGACCGGCTGCGGGCTGGCCACCACGCGCCGCCAGCCGCGTCCCGCGTCCTTCACCATCGCCCAGCCGTTCTCCAGGCGCAGGCGCTCGGCCTCTTCCTCTGTGTAGAACGGACCGATGGGCTTGGTCGGCTTCGCCATCGCCGGGTCGTCCGCATCGACGCGCACCTGCGTGACCACCGAGGCCACCGGCTGGTTGAGCCCGCGCCGCCGCAGTGCGTTCTGCAGCGCCTGCTGCAGCATGAACCCGAGGCCGCCCTGGCTGTCGGCGCCGCACACGAACATGGGCATGGGCGGGATGCCGTGCACGGACATGCCGGCGTCGTTGCGCAACACGATGTTGCCGACCACAGGGCCGTTGCCGTGTGTCATGACCACCTGGTGCCCGTCGACGGCCAACTGAGCCACGAGATCCATGGTCTGTCGCGTGATGGCCGACTGCTGCTCCCAGGTTCCTTCCTGGCCGACGGGTATGATGGCGTTGCCGCCGAACGCGATGACGATGCGACGATGACCGGCCACGAAGGACCTCCATGACGGACCGGCGCCCCCGGCACGTCCCGGTCGGGCGCCAATGGCGATGTTTCAGGCAAACCTAGGTGTGGTTCGCGGGCAAGTCAACAGCAGTGGCAGCGGGGTTCCGCACCGCCCCGGGCGGCCTCAGGTGAGCGAATCCAGGTACTTGACGATCTCCGCGCCGACCTCGCGGCGAATGCCCGTGCGGTCGTTGGCCAGGCGCTTGAGGTCCACCTTGGAGACGTACTTCACGTGGATGAACTTGCGGATCGTCTTGAGCGAGACGTTGACCGGGCTGCGAAGGCAAGCCAGCGGCACGCCCTTGTTGGCGAAGCCGGTGTGCAGCGCGCGGCTGCAGATGACCACCTCGAGGACCTGCGGGTTCCGCGTGCGGTTGACGACCTCGGCCACCAGGCCGGGAATCGACGTCACTTTCGGGTCGCGCAGGTATTCCAGCAGCACGCTCGTGGCCATGATGTTGTCGAGGACGAGCTTGCGCAGGCGCAGGCGGTCCATCGCCTTGGCGTCGGCCTCGTCGACGGCGTCGGCGGCATCGAACGAAGCCGTCGTCGGCAGGCTGCCGCCGAGGGCAGCGCGCCCACCGTCGATCAGGACGGGGAATCCGTGCGCGAAATACCCGAGTTCATCCTCCAGGTCTATGAGCACCAGCCCGGGCATCAGCGTGATGCCGTCGAGATTCCCGGCAAAGCCGCCGCGGAACGGTTGCGGAGCGGCGAGCAGGCTGCCCACGGCCGCCGCGAGCTCGCGGTCGACCGGCAGTGCGACCTGACCGTTCCCGTGGTTGGCCTGGACGATGGTGGCTGCCGTCACCAGGTCGAAGCCCGTCTCGCGCAGCCCCGCCTGGCAGAGCTGGTCGCCCAGCGATACGAGACGACAGGTGCCTCCGGCGAGCTGCGGCAGGTCAAGCGTGCCCGCGTCGCGCGCGGCCACCAGTTGCGCGAGCGGTTCGAGTGCCGGTTCGGACATCAGGCAGCGCGCGAACACGGCGTGGTCGGGCTGTGTCCAGAACGCGGCGAGCAGGCGCGCGCCGATGGCCCCGCCCACCCCGGCCAGCATCTGCAGCGCCGCCAGACGCTCGGGCAGGCGATCGGCGACGGCGTCGTTTCCCAGCAACGCGTCGAGCGCCTGCGTCCACTCGAACGGATCGTCGGTGCCCTGCACAAGCGCGCTCAGTTCCTCGAGCGCCTCGTCGGCCGGTGGAACCAGGTCGTCGCCGAAGTTCGGTTGCAGCAGGGAACACGCGTGGGCCTGCGTCAGCAAAGCGCGCATCCTTGGTTGGGTGAACGTGCCGGCTCCGCCGGGCAGTGGCCCGGCTTCCGTGGTTTCGGCAGCTTGCCGCGCGGGTTGACTGCCGACCGTGCCGCCTGCCGCGTGTACCGTGGCGGGTCCAGGCGACCCGCAGATCCCGACAGGGTACTACCAGGAGGCTCGCGCCTCGATCCAACCCTCCAGCGACGGCCCGGCAGCGGCGTCAAGACCGGCCGCCGGCAGTGCGGGCAAGCGCCGGGCCAACGCGGCGCCCAGCTGCAGGGAACGGCCTCCCCAGCCCAGGCCGACGAGCGCCTCGGAGCGCCAGGTGCCCCAGTGGCGCGCCGCCACGACACCCGGCAGGGGCACCAGGCCCCGCACCAGGTCGACCGGGTCACCCCAGGCGGTCGCCAGGTCGGCCCAGGCCGACCAGCGGCCTCCCCGGGCATAGCGACCGGTGATGCCGATCAGCTGGCGGTTGCCGTCATTGGTGCTGCCGGCGACGGTGAAGGATCGCCAGCCGGCGCCCAGTCGCGCCGGGCCCCGCTCCCATTCAATGCCGCCGCTCAGGAGCGTGCGCACCGCCGGCTGCCCCGGGACCCCGGGTTGCCACGGTGCGCGCTCGTCCCAGGTCAAGTCGCTGCGATCGGCACGGCGCACCCGCAGGTTCGCCAGGGTGCCCGGGGCCACGTGACGCTCCCAGGCGGCCTCCAGCACCGCCAGCGATCGCCGACGGGTGCTGGTCCCTGCCACCGACTGGGCAGCCCCCTGCGCCAGCAACTCGAGCCCGCCCTGGCCCCGGTCGCGCCAGGCCAATCGCACGGCCCAGCCATGGCGGGCGCCCGCCGGCAGCACGGCGGTGGACCCCGCGCCGGCGCCATGGCCCGCCCCCGACAGCAGTTCCGCCTTCCAGCGGGCCGACGGCTGCCAGGCCACCGCAGAGACCGCGGCAACGGCACCGGGCCCTGCCGACGGGCGCACCATGGCCAGTTCCCAGCCCATCACGAGTGCCTGACGGCTGAGGCGCCCGCCCGCACTGACCGCCGTGGCGGTGCTGTCACGGCGCACCAGGACGGCCCACGTGCCCGCCTGCCCGGCCCGGGCCAGGCGCGCCGCCCAGTCCAGGCCCTGGCTGCCGGCGGCCGGTTGCCCGCCCAGGGCCGCCAGGTGCCAGCTGCCGAACGCAGCCTCGACGCCGAAACCGGCGCCGGCGCCCCCGGTCGCGACGCTCGTGCGGGCAGCCAGGCCGCCCGCGGGACCGCCGAACGCCTGGTCGGCGGCCAGCGCCCCGCGCCGCGCCGGGTCCCCCGCCGCGAGCCCGAACCCGTGGCGGAGCTTCAGGTGCCCGCCCCAGAGCCGCCACCGGCCCAGTCGCAGGCTGCCCCCACCGGCAACGCCAGCACTCTCGCCCGGGCGCAGGCGCAGCGCCGCGGTTGCGGCCAGCAGCGCACCGTCCAGGACCAGGCGCCCGTCCTGGCGGACTCCGGTCGCCGGAAAAGCCGTCCGCCAGGCGAGACGGCCGGCGCCCCACGGACTCCCGCCGTGATCGATCGTCGCAGTGGCGGCCGTCGCCGCTGCCAGGTCACGGCGCGGCAGCGGCTGGTCGGCGGCGTCCAGTTCCCCGACCACATCCTCGAGTTCAGGTGCCAGCTCGTCCGATCCCAGCGAATCGGCGGCAGCCGCACTCCCGAGGAGAGCGGGAGCGGGCGTGTCCGCGCGGGCCGGCGACGCGCCTGCGGCCAGCTCGGCCAGGACAGCCATCACTGCAGCACCTGCCCACGCCAGCCGGCCCGACGCCGAGCGGCACCCCGGCCGTGCGCGCAACGTCCTCACCATGGCGACACCGCCACGTTCCCGAACGCCAACTCGACACGGTGGGTAATCCCGAGTTCGGGATGGGCCAAGTGACTCGTGCGCAGGCGCAGTCGCCCGCGGCACCAGGCCAGGCCACAGCCGGTGGCGGCACTGGCGCGGTCGACACGCCAGCTCAGGCCCCAGCTTCCCCCGATGCCGCAGAGTGCTTCCCAGCCCACCGACGGACGGCCATCCGGGGCGACATCCACCGTGACGGCCAGCGCGCGTCCCGGCGCCGCCACGGCGCACCACAGGCGGTTGCCGGTCTCGGGAGCCAGCCAGCGGTCACCGGCTGACGCGAGCGGCCAACGCAGCCGCACGCGCCAATCACCCACGGCCGACGCACTCCCGTCCGCGCCGAAGTCCAGCGACATCGCCTGTGTCTGTCCCACCGGGCCGGGCCCGGGCTGCAGCCGGCGCCAGGCGCCATGCACGCCGACGTGCAGGCGTCGGCCCCGCGACACGCGCACGACCATCCGGTCGTCGCGGAAGTCGCCGCTTCCTGTCGTTTCCCAACTGCCTTCAGTAACCCACGAACCACCAGCAGATGCGCCACCGATCGCCACCAGCCGCGACGGGAGTTCGGGCAACCCGAACAACCGGGCCTGGCCGGCGCGGAGCCAGAGGCCGCCGGCATTCGCAACGGTGCGACCGTTGACCGCCGTGTGCAGGTGTGCCGCAGGAATCAGCCAGGCCGCGTCCAGTCGTCGAAGGCCGTCGGCAGCGGCCGGAGGTGCACTGGCCACCAGGATGGCGCCCAGCATCGCGCCGGCAACGGCGCGTCGGGTGACCCGGCAGACCGGGTGCCGCCGCATGGGTCTGCGCATCAGCGCACCACCAGCAGGAGGCGTGACGGTGCCGGGGCACCGGCGGCGCCCGGCCGCAGCCTGAGCGAAGCCACATAGCCCCCGGCGGCCACGGAGCGACCATCATCGCCCTTCAGGTCCCAGAAGAGGCTGCGCGGCCCGGCGCCGCGGCCATCACCGCCCAGGTCGCGCACCTGCCGGCCGTCGAGGTCGAAGACCGCGAGGTCCCAACCCCCGACGCCTTCCGGCACCGCGAAGCGCAGGTGGATCGCCGCGTCACCGTTCGTGCGATCGACGGCGGCGGGCAGGGCCTCGAGCGCGGACTCCGGCCGACCGTCGCCGAACGGGTCGCTCACGCTGTTGGCGCAGCCCGGCGTGGATCCGGCAGCGGCCAGCGAGCCGGCCCAACCGGCGGCAGCGCCGCCGATGCGCTCGAGCGAACGATCGCCGGCCGGATCCTCGCCGGCGTCGCCGAGCACCACCTGGTCGATGACGGTGCCCGACGTATCGGCCAGCTGCACGCGGTCCGCGAAGACGCGACTCTCGGGCGCACTGTTGTTGAGGGAAGGCCACGGCGACAGGGGCAGCACCACGGCCCCGCAGCCCCGCGCATCGCCCGGCCCATCGGCATTGGCAGCCAGCCAACCGGAAAACCCCAGCGAGTCCTGCACGACAACGGCGCGTTCGCCTGCCTGCAGGAGCAGTGGCCGCAGGCTGACCCAGTCGCCGTCCTCGTCGCGCAGGCGATAGCGGCCCAGGTCGCAGGCGACGGGTCCGGGAGCGACGACCTCGATCCATTCGCCCTGCCCCGAGCGCGGCGCGGCCAGCGCCTCGCTGAGGACCAGGTCGGCCGTGCCCACCTGGTAGTCGCCGAGGAGCACGCGGAGCGTGTCGCTCGTTGACGGCAACGGAAGCAGGAGCCGCAGGGGTCGACGTCCCGGGCGCGACGGACGCACCGTCCACTCGAGGCGTCGTTCCTCGCCGGCAGTCATCGCGTCGAGCGTGGCTTCCACCGTGTCGATGTCACAGGTGAGCAGCAGTCGCGCCATTGGCAGCGACTCGAGGCCTTCGTTGCGCAGGGTGACGGCCACCGCCACCGGTTCGCCTGCCGCAGCGAGGCAGGGCGGCTCGAATTGCGACTCTACCAGCGTCAGCAGGCGCAGCGCGAAGTTCGCAGCGCCCGGCGAGGGCTCGGCTGCCACGAAGTCGGCGCGGTTGTCGTCGGTATCGCGGCCATCGGGACGGCGCGCCAGGGAACGGCCCGGAGTCACCGGCACCGGCGCCGCCTCCATCAGCAACGTATCGGTCAACGCACCGTAGCCGACCAGGTCGCGCAGCGCGCCGGCCTCGACGAGCCGGATCGCGTCGGGACCGTTCTGCAGCGAGAGCGCCGCCTCCGCATCACCGACCGCTTCGCCGAGCCAGTTGCGGTCGACGATCAGGAAGCGCCCGTTCCCGGCAATCGACTGGCCCGCCGTTCCGGTCCACCGCGACTGCCACACCGCACCTTCGGCGCCGTTCGCGAACTGCAGTTGCCAACCGCCGAGGTCGACGGACTCCGGGCCCGTGTTCAGGAGTTCGACGTACTCGTGCCCGGCGTCACTGCCGGCGGGATCGGGCAGGAATTCGTTGATGACGACCTGTGCCCCCGCACGGACCGGGAGCACGGTGGCCACGAAGATGAACACTGCGGCGTGCCTGGACCGTTGCGGGCAGACCCGTGCCCGGGGACCGGTGAAGGTCCTTTGCATGCGAGACCGGCTTTCCGGGAGGAAAACGGATCAGGAAAATGGATCAGCTTGTCACAAGAGGCCGTGCCGACGGCGCAGGAACCACTCGGCACCCAGCAGCGCGACGACGATGGCGACGAACGGCCAGCCCGACCAGAGGTCGAACCGGCGGCGCTGGCGATCCTCGACACCGCTCCAGTCGAGGGCCACCAACTCGGCGCCGAGGCGGTCGGCGGCGCCGGGTTGTCCCAGATCGACGTACGAACCGCCGGCGCGCGCCGCCAGCTGTTCGAGCCGATGGCGATCCTGCCGGACCTGCGCCCGCTCGACCGAGGTGTCGGTCACGACCAGATCCGCCGCAGGTCCGCGTACCGGAGGCTCGCCGGAGGCGGTTAGCCGTGTGGTGTATCGCCCGGGCGCCAACGGCGGCAACTCGACGAAACTGGCACCGGGCTGTCCCGAAATCGACTCGAGGGCGAACGTGCGCACGGCCGTGGTATCGGCGCCCGGTCCCGACGGGTGCAGCACGAGCGCCGGCAGGCGATCGAGCACCGGATCCCCGCGCAGGTCGCGCCACCGGGCTTCAATCCGCACCGGCTGGCCTTCCTGGTACACGCCGGGGCGACTGGCGAAATCGAGTCCCGACTGCCCGGCCCCGCCGGCGAGCCAGACCAGCAGGTTGCGCAGCGTGCGGCGTGCCGGTTGTTCCGCAGCTGCGGACTGTCCCGGCAGTTCCCAGAAGGCCCACTCCCACACCTGCCTCACACCCAGCCAGGCAACGCGGCCCTGGCCCCGCGGCGCCACGACGAGCGCCGGCAGTCCGCTGAGGCCGGCGCCGGTTGCCGCTTCCAGCAGCACGTTGGCATCGGGCCGCGCAGCAACCCGCGCCGTCGCCCGCCAGGGTGGCAACGCACCCAGAAACGTGCCCGCCGCCGCATTGCCGATTCCTTCGAGCACCGGGTGCACGGCTCCGTCGTCAGTGATGGTCGCGAAGCGGTTTCCCAGTTCCCACGACCAGGGCGCCGTCTCCACCGGCAGCAGGGCGGACAGCGCCGCCGGAGGCGCATTCCCGGCCGCCTGGCCGCCGGGTGCCGCTGTTGCCGAAGGCAGGACCAGCAGGCCCAGCCCGTCCTCCACGGCCTTTCCCAGCGAGACCCAGTCCAGCCTTGCCCCGGTTCCCGACCAGCCGGTCAGCACCACCGCATCCCAGCGCCCCCAGCCCGCTGCCGTCTGCGGCGGCTGCCACGGCTGCAGGCTGTCCGCAAGGACCAGGCCGCCTGCTGTCGGATAGGCCACCGTCAGGGCGAGCCGACGCTCGCCGGCGGCCGCCAGGGCCAGGAAACGCACATCCCAGCCCGGGGTCGAGGCGATGACCAGGACCCGTGCCCGGTCGCGCCGGACGTCAACGGCGAATGACGCGTGGTTGTTCTCGAGGTACCGCTCGGCGACCAGCGGCGACGCCTCCAGCCGCAGTGCCTGCAGGCCTTCGCCACGCGGCCTGAACGACAGCGCCACCGGTACGACCGGCCCCGAAGCAGACACCGTATCGGCCGCCACCACGCCCTGTTCATCGCGCAGGGTCACGATGAGCGGCGCCACGAGGCCAGCCGGAACGTCGCGCTGCGCCACCGCCATCTCGACGATGACCTCGTCACCGGCATAGGCCACCGGCGGATGCCGCACGTCAACGACGGCCCGGTCGGGCGGCCCGTCGACCGGACCGACTCCCGCCACGCGCAGAGGCAGCGCCGCCGCGGCGTTGGCCAGCGCATCGACACGGTCGCCCTGCTCGGTCTCGGCGCCGTCACTGACGAGCACGACCGCGCGCACCGGGCGGCCCGCCACCCGTTCGCGAACACGGCGCGCCAGCGCGGCCAGCGATGTCCCGTGGCGCGAAGGGCAAGGGATTGCGGCGTCGGCGGGCGAGAAATCCTGCAGCGGTTGCAGGCCGTTGCCGCGCACGTAGGAGCGCTTCACCGAGGGATGAAGAGCGTCGAACAACGAGTCGATGGTCGCCGTGGCGGCAAGGGCCCTCTGCCAGCGGGAGGTCGCCACCTCGTCCACAGTGGAATCGGCAGCGGCGCCCGGATCGTCGCCGAGGTTCATGCTGGCCGAGTCCTCGACCACGAACACCAGCTCCGCCGGTTGCAGGCGCGGACGCAGGCATGACGTCACCGGAGCGGCGACGGCAGCCACCAGCAGCGTGAGCGCCGTGGCCCTCAGGGTGATGAGCACCCGTCGCAGCCGCGGCCCGGGCGACGGCCGCGTGCGCCCGTACACGACCACGGTCCAAACGATGGCCCCTGCCGCTACGACAAGCAGCAGGGGCCACACCCAGACCGGTACGGACCATTGGATGGCCAAGATGGTCTTCCTCGCTTACCGGCTCTTTTCCCGGACCACGACCTGCGCCGCCGCCAGCCGCGCGATGGGCACGCGGAACGGCGAGCAGCTCACATAGTCCAGCCCGACCTTGTGGCAGAAGGCCACCGAGCTGGGATCGCCGCCGTGCTCCCCGCAGATGCCCAGGTGCAGGTGCGGGTTGGTGCGACGGCCCTTGTCCGCCGCCATCTCCACGAGCTGTCCGACGCCGCTCTGGTCGAGCTGCTGGAACGGGTCGCTCGGCAGGATGCCCTGCTTCACGTACTCCGGCAGGAACACGCCGGCGTCGTCACGGCTGTAACCGAAGGTCATCTGCGTCAGGTCGTTGGTGCCGAAACTGAAGAAGTCGGCCACCTCTGCCAGCTCGTGCGCCATGAGCGCGGCGCGCGGCACCTCGATCATCGTCCCGACCAGGTACGCCACCTTGATGCCCGCGGCCGCAAGCACCTCGTCCGCCACGCGCACGGTCATCGCCCGCAGGTCGGCCAGTTCGCGGCGGGTGCCCACCAGCGGGATCATGATCTCCGGGCGCACATCGACGCCGGCCTTCTTCACGGCCGCAGCGGCGGCGATGATCGCCTCGACCTGCATCTCGTACATCTCCGGGTACGTGATGCCCAGCCGGCAGCCGCGATGCCCCAGCATGGGATTCATCTCGTGCAGGCTCTCGGTCTTCCGCTTCACGGCCTCGAACGGCACCTTCATCTCGCCCGCGAGGAACTTCATGTCCTCCTCGGCCTGCGGCAGGAACTCGTGCAGCGGCGGGTCCAGCAGCCGGATCGTGACCGGCAGGCCGTCCATGGCGCGGAAGATGCCCTCGAAGTCGGCCTGCTGCATCGGCTTCATCTTCGCCAGCGCGGCGCGGCGCGCCTCGACGGTGTCGGCCAGGATCATCTCGCGCATCTTCATGATGCGGTCCTCGCCGAAGAACATGTGCTCGGTGCGGCACAGGCCGATGCCCTGCGCACCGAACTCGCGCGCCTGCTGCGCATCGTGCGGCGTGTCGGCGTTCGTTCGCACCTTCAGGCGGCGCGTCGCATCGGCCCAGTCCATGATCTTCTGCAGGTTCGGGTCGTCCAGGTGCGGCGGCACCAGTGCCGGCTGTCCCTCGATGACGGCGCCGTTCGTCCCGTTGATGGTGATCCAGTCACCCTGGTGGAACGACTTCCCGGCGATGGTCATCTCGCCCTTCGCCGAGTCGACGAACAGCGTGCCGCAGCCGGCCACGCAGGGCTTGCCCATGCCGCGGGCCACCACGGCCGCGTGGCTGGTCATGCCGCCGCGCGCCGTGAGGATCCCCTGCGCCACGTTCATGCCGGCGATATCCTCCGGGCTCGTTTCCTTGCGCACCAGCAGCACGCGCTTGCCTGCGGCGGCCAACTGAACGGCATCCTCGGCGCTGAACACCACGATGCCCTGCGCCGCGCCGGGCGAGGCGGGCAGGCCGGTTCCGAGCACATTGAACTTTGCCGTCGGGTCGATCTGGTCGTGCAGCATCTGGTCCAGGTGCGCCGGCTCGACCAGGAGCAGCGCCTCGTCCTGCGTCACGACACCCTCGGCCTGCAACTCGACCGCAATGCGGATCGCAGCCATGCCGGTGCGCTTGCCGTTGCGCGTCTGCAGCATCCAGAGGCGGCCGTCCTGGATGGTGAATTCGATGTCCTGCATGTTCTTGTAGTGCATCTCGAGGCGGGTGCGGATCTCGTCCAGCTGCTTGTAGGCGGCAGGCATGGCCTCCTCGAGCGTGGGCAGGTTGCGCGCCTCGTTGCCTTCCGGCAGGCATTCACGGCCGGCGATGTTCAGCTGCTGCGGCGTCCGGGTGCCGGCCACGACATCCTCGCCCTGCGCGTTGATCAGGAATTCGCCGTAGAAGATCTTGCGGCCGCTCGAGGGATCGCGCGTGAACGCAACACCGGTGGCCGAGGTATCGCCCAGGTTGCCGAACACCATCGCCTGCACATTGACGGCCGTGCCCCAGTCGGCGGGGATGCTGTTGATGCGGCGGTACTCGATCGCGCGCTTGGCATTCCAGCTCTCGAAGACCGCGCGGATGCCGCCCCACAGCTGTTCGTACGGGTCGGTCGGGAAGGGCTTGCCGGCATGCTTCTCGATCAGGCCCTTGAACGTGGCGATCAGGCCCTTGAGATCGTCGACGCTCAATTCGGTATCGAGCTGGACCTTCCGCTTCTCCTTGAGAGCGTAGATCGCGTTCTCGAAGTGCTCGCTCTCGACGCCCATCACGACGTCGCCGTACATCTGCAGCAGGCGGCGATAGCTGTCGTAGGCGAAACGCGGGGCACCGCTGCGGGCGGCCAGGCCCTCGACGGTCTGGTCGTTCAGGCCGAGGTTCAGCACGGTGTCCATCATGCCGGGCATCGACACGCGGGCGCCGGAGCGCACGGAGAACAGGAGCGGATCGGAGGCGTCGGCGAACTTGCGCTCCATCACCTTCTCGACGCGTGCGAGGGCAGCCTTCACGTCGGCCTTGAGCTCGGGCGAGAGCTCGTGCGACTGCTGGTAGGCGATGCACTGCTCGGTGGTGACCGTGAAACCAGGAGGCACGGGAACGCCCAGGTTGACCATTTCGGCCAGGTTGGCGCCCTTGCCGCCCAGCAGGTTCTTCATGCCGGCGTTGCCGTCGGCCTGGCTGCCACCGAAGAAATAGACCCTCATGCTGCTCATGTTCTTCTCCAGGATTGTCGCTGTCGTGAGGGCGCCGCGGCGGGAACGGGACCGCCGTGCCGGGGACCGGATGGTCCGCGCGGGCGCGCGTCACAGTGGTGCCGGGGGCCTGTCGCATGCAGGCGGGGGCCGCCCCGGCTCACCCCCGCCTCCTTCGGACTCGGATGTCAGCGAATGACGACGACGCGTCCCCAATAAGGCGAACGTTCCGGCATCTCGACCTTGTACAGGTAGACGCCAGGAGCCACGGACTCGCCTTCGTGGTTGTCGGTGTCCCAGTAGATCTGCGCACCGGACTGCTGGTCAGGGCCGAGGTCGTTGACGTCGTCGCCCGCTGCGGTGAAAACGCGGACGCGCGAACCGGGCGGCAGATTGGTGAACGCCACGCGTTCACCCTCGTCACCCGGGAATCCGGCCCCGCGGCGCACCGGGTTGGGGAACGCGTAGATCTCTTCGTCCTCGGTGGGTGCGGCCGCCGCTTCGTTCACCTCGATGAAGCTGCGATTGCCTGCACCCGGGAACGGCGAACCGGCGTCTCCCAGCCAGCGCGGCGAGAAGATCAGCGACGCCGAGTTGTTCTCCGGCGAGGCCAGCGCAGTGTTGCCGTAGTCGAAGCTGCTGACCGCATAGTTGTAACCGAAACCGTTGTAGATCTCGTCGTCGAAGAAGCGGACCGAGTCCGGGGTGCTGAAGTCGAAGCAGGCGGCCCGCTTCGCCGCGTAGCAGCGCGGGACGATCTCGTAGTTCTCGTTGCCGCAGTAGCCGACGATGCAGTCCTCGGGGTTCACGCGGTCGTAGAGGCCGACCAGGGTCATGTTGTCGGGGTCGGCCTGCGAGGAACGCCAGACCGCCCAGCCCTGGAAGGTCTGGGCCTTGACCCTGAAGATGTCGCCCTGGGCGGCGGCGCCGGCGCCGAACGTCATGAACAACCCGAGGTTGAGCGAGCGCAGGTTTGACGTGGTGTCGGTGGTGTAGGTATCCCGGAGTTCCAGGGGACTGCCGACCTGATACAGCCCGCCGCCCCAGCTCCCGAGGATCAGATCGCCGGTCCCGGGCCCGGGCAGCATGGCAACGCACTGGTCGAGCGCCGGCTGGTTGCCCGAATAGGTCCACGTGGCGCCGCTGTCGTTGCTCATCAGCAGGCCGTGCGTATCGGCGTACAGGGCCAGCGTGCCTGGCCGTCCCGGCACGTTTGCGAAGGTGTACTTCAGGAGCTGGACCGGTGTCGGCTGCTGGTCGAGCGGCAGCGTCGCCCAGTCGATGGTTGCCGGCGACCAGGTGACGCCGCCGTCCGTGGTCCGATAGATGCCTTCCTGGATCAGTCCGACGACGATGGTCGCCGGCGCCCCGGCGACGATGGCCACCGCTCCCCCGTTGTGAACCCAGGAGCCGGGTGTCTCCGGGTCGACGACGTTGAGGTTGCCGTAAAGGTCCGACCAGCTGAGGCCCCCGTCCACCGACTCCCAGGTGCCGTGATTCTGGAGGGCCGCCACCAGCCGGTTCGGATTCGCCGGATCGGAAGCCAGGCCGTTGACGATGGGGGGATCCACATTCACGCCGCCCGGGGCCACGGGCACCAGGAACGTCGATGCGTCGAAGCCGACGCCGTCGTCATCGGAAACGAACACCCCGAAGCTCGTGATGGCGACAACCAGCCGGCTGGTCGTCCATTCCATGGCCGACACCCGGAAGTTGTTCGGCGGCGTACTCAGCGGCGCAAGCTGGCTCGTCCAGTTCGTGAAGGTCTGGCCGCCGTCCTGGGTGACATAGAGCCCGCGCGTGTTGGTACCGACCGCAAAGTGGTTGCTGTTGGCCGGCGAGACGGCAACCTGCGTGATCAGGTTCGCACCGTCGAACACGTCGGCGGCCAGGCGCGTCCACGCGCCAGCCTGAAGGCGATACAACCCGGCCGGGTCGGCCTGCAGCGCGGAGCCGCGCGTCATGCCGGCGATCAGCACACCATCGCTGCCGCGCCCCATCGCCACGCAGTTTGCGGCCCGCCAGCTCATCGGCAGATTGTCGTTCGTTTGGTTCCAGCTGCTCGCCGCATCGTCCCAGTTCCAGAAGCCGCCGTTGTCCGACAGGTTGAGCACGCCGGCCAGGCGCCCGTAGGCGCTCGAGCCCTCCGAAGACCAGCTGACGATGAGATTCCGCGCCTCGGCGCCACCGATGGTGCCGGCACCGGTCGCCGTGAACAGCAACTGGCGATCGACCCGATCGCCGAAACCGCCGGTCGCTTCCACCGTGAAGCCAAGTCCCTCTTCATCGGTGAGCGCGAAACAGGTAGCCAGATTGGGGTCGAGATCGGGCCAGGTCAGGGTCAGCCCCGAGCGACCGCTCGTCGCCAGCTTCATCCCGATCGTCTCCGGCGAGAACAGGTAGAGCGAGTCCGCGCCGCAGGACACCACCGGGGTCTGCGCCATTGCGGGGGCTGCCACCGTCAAGACCGCCGCCAGCGCAGCAAGCACCAGCGAGCGCCGCATCCCATCCCAGCCGAGGATCATCAGGTTCCGCCTTTCAGGGAACGGCGGGCCGCTCGGGCGGCCCGCCCTCCGCCACTACTGGTTGATCTGCAGTCCGAAGTACTGGAGCGCCCACCGGATCGCCTTCTTCGCACCGTTGTGGTCGAAACGGTACGGGTCGAAGCCCCAGTAGATGTCCGCAGCCTTCCACTGCTTCGTCGGCACGGTCTTGTACGACAGGAAGCCGAACATCTCGCCGTTCGTGCGCGCGCTGGAGCGCTCGACGCCATCCCACGAGGTCAGGGCGATGGACCCGCACCCGTCATCCAGCATCTCGTCGTCATAGCGGCTGTGCGGCCAGTCCGTACGGCCGCGCGCGAACTGGACCTCGCGCATCCAGTCCAGGCGCGCGATGCCGGTGAACATCGGCTCGACGCACAGGCCATTCGGGACGCTCGAGTTCGCGTACTCCGGCCCGGTGCACTCCTGCTTCTGGATCGGCGAGGAGCGGGTGCCGCTGATATTGGTGTCGTAGAACTCGTCGGCATCGTGCACGAAGGCCTGCTGGTCGAGCAGGTTCAGCGTGTCGACCGCCGCCGCCGCCTCGTCGCGCCAGTCGATCTCCGGGTTGGTGAACATCGTGTCGGGGATGACTCCCGGCCCGATCAGGTGATTCGACTTGAACGCGGGGTCGAGCACGAGCCCCTTCAGGCCGGAGCAGAGCCGGGAGCGGTCCACCGACATCTGCGGCTGCCGGGCGTAGATGTGCTTCGTCGGCGCCGACGTCCAGTCAATGGCGGCGATGCCGGCCGTGGTGAACGGGTACATGCGCGGCCCACGCTGGACAATGGTGCCGTCCGGAAGCGTCAACGTACCGAATCCGCTCACGTACGACTGTCCGAAGATGGTGAACGTCGGATCTTCGCGATTGTTGAAGATCAGGGGTGTCATGTACGTCGAGCTGTTGTACTGGAGGAACGACTCCATGCTCGTGGCACCGACCAGCATGAAGTTGCCGCCCTGCTGCTGGTACGGCGTCAACCACACGTACTGCTCCCTGCCGGCGACCGGCTTGAACTGGCCCAGCAAGGTCTGAGTCACGTTGTTTCCGTTTCGCGCGTAGCACAGCACGGCCTTGTAGCCGACAATGTCCTCGTAGCGCACGGTAATCGTATGGTCCTTCCAGTCGCGCGCCCAGTTGATGTCGGCCACGCCGCCGGAACCTTCCGCCAGAAAATGCCAGAAGGCGTTGCGGTAGAGCTGGTCATTCATCGGGCGACCATCGCGACTCGGCCAGGCGTTCGAGTTGCGGTCTTCGATTTGGTCGACCACCAGCAAGGGCAACTGGAACGGGCGCTCGACGAACGGGACCACGCGCAAGTTCGCCTTCATCGTGAGGATCTGGTTCGAATCGTCGATGATGCGCAGGGTGAAGGTGTGCAGGCCCTCGTTGAACGAGCGCTCCGTCGCCCGGCGGTTCTGCTCGCTGAGGCCGGGCGGCACGGCCCAGCCCGGATCGTTCGGGTCATTGACGTCGATCAGGTCCCAGCCGTGCTGCATCGAGACGATGTTGCCGTTGTAGGCGGCGGCGTTCGCTATCCAGCTGAAGTTCAGCGGCTGGCCGCCGGCGATCGGGATCGGGCCGCCATCGGGACTGTTCCATTCCGTCGAAGACTTCGAACCGAGGAACGGCTCGCTGATGGTGAAATCGGGGCGATAGATATTGTCACGGACGACGACGTTCGCCACCTCGGTCTGGTAGCCGAAGCCGACGCTCACGGCGCCGGCCGTGTCCTGCACCTGCGTCGCGAAGAAGAAGTAGTTGCCGACCGTCTGGTTCGGAATCGAAACGACGCGGTCCTCTTCCTCGGGGAGATAGGGCCGCCACGGCAGGGCGTCCGGAGTTCGAAGTCCGGATCAACGCCCGTCACGCCGATATTCACGGTCCGGGGCACGGCGTACGCCGAGGCCCCGCCCAGGCTCGGGAAACTGACGCGGCAGGAAGGCACGATCGTCGTCGAGGTGAACGAGATGTAGGCCGGCGTCGGATCCACCGCACCCTTGTCGTCGACCGCACGCACGAACAGCGAGTGACTCCGGAAGCTGCGCGGATTCCCCACGTCTCCCGGGAACCCGGCCTGGTCGGCCAGCACCAGGAACGTCGAGTCGGTGCTCGCCGTGAAGTACCAGGGATTGATCACAGCGCCGGTCAGCGGATCGACCGTGAGCGTGTCCTGCGGGCTGATGCCGTCGGTGCCGTTGTCGCTCATCTTCCACTGGTAGCCCTTGATGCGGCCGTCCGGGTCCGACCCGGTCCAGCGGAACTCCACGGCATAGCTGGCTTCCAGCAGCGTGGGCGGCTGGCCCGTCACGCGCGTGTCAGGCGTGGCGTTGGGAACCCTGATGCCGTTCATCTCCGTGTCGGTCGAGCAACCGCCGGCGATCCCCAGCAGCAGCATCGCGGCCCACAGGGCCCCAACGTTCCGTGTGCTTCGCTTTTGCATCAAGCCACTCCTCGTCCTGTCGGTCACCATCGAGCCAAGCACCCTAGTCGCCGCTGCAGACAATCTCCGGCCCCGTACTCGGCTGAAGAACCAGCCGGAAGCGCTTGCGCACCGACTCGCCGTCCAAGCTCGCCATGGCCCCCTGCGACAGGGGCAGACGGTCCTTGATCGACCCTGAAGACAGACCAGCATCGCGCCATGTCTGGTTGGCGGTGATGGTCATGCCGGGCCGCACATTGCGGAAGAAGTTGAACACGGACGGGCGGATCGGGTTGACCTGCGACGCGGTCTGGTCCAGGACGACCGCATCGACCCATCCGTCTCCGAACTGGCGCTTGATGGCGCGCATGAACATATCGATGGCGGGGCCGGACAGTGAGGTGGGCGGATTAGCCAGAATGATCCGGTAGATGGTCTCGTTCGACTGCATCAACTGCGTCGGCACGAAGACATCCACTTCGACCTTCCACAATCCCGTCGTGGTGCTGACGACAAGGCCACCGCCGGTGGCCGGCTGCCCCCACGTCGGCACGCCGATGTCATCATTGCCGCCGCCGTCCTTGATCTCGTTGAAGGGATCGCAGTCGTAGGCCACCTCGTACTTGATGCCGCCCAGGCGCCTGACCGGCTGGCTCCACGCCTCGGCCGGGTCGTCCTTGCCGTGCACGAGGATCGCCATCTTGTACCGCGTCGCGGCGACGATGTAGTTGGCGGCACTGTCGGCCCGGACCGGCCTCGTCAGGATATTGGTGACGAATCCGGTGTCCCGGTTGACCATGGTGTACGCGATGTCAGGCTGGGCCTCGAGGTCCGTCAGCGGGTTCGCAGCCACGCCGGGACCTGCCACCCTCAACTGCGTCACGCCCGCCAGGCACGGGTGGGCGTCCCAGGTCGCCTGGTCCGTGTCCTCCACGCAGGCGGTATTGATGTCGAAGGCCGAGGTCGAACTGCTCGGCTTCGGCAGCAGTTCGATGCACTGCAGGCACGGCTCGTAGCCCACGTCGAAGCTCAGCGCAGCCGGCGACCCGTCGCGCCGCTGATGCTCGTCCACCGACTGCATGTTGATCGTGAACCGGCTGTTGGGCGCGGTCAGGAAGCCCAGCGTGTCGCCGTACCAGCCGTTGACGCCCGCGTCCCAGGTCGGCTGCGTGTTCAGAGCGCTCGCTTCGGACACGAACGGGAACACGCCGCCGGTGAAGTTCTGCCGCACGCCCTGGAGATAGCCCGTGAACCCGATCTTGAAGTTGGGATCGAGGCGTTCGTCGCTCGCGCTGTCACGCGCCAGGGCCTTGACCACCACATAGGTGCGGTCCGGGATGCGGTCGCCCGACTGGAACGGGTAATGGGTCCGCGTCGGGTCGTTCAGCCGGATGTAGTACGGGTACGTTTCGCCGTCCGACGGGTGCGCCCAGTCGGTCTCGCCGTCGAGGATCAGCGTCTCGGGGTCGTAGTTGACGATGAAGCTGAACGGACGGAGATAATTCGCCACTTCAACGCCGGCGATGTCGATCGAATTGACTTCAAGGCTCACAGTGCCGCTCGGCAGGCGCTTGCGGAAGGCGCTGGTGCCCGAGCCGTCGTTGGCGAAGAAGAGGCTCGTCACCGAACCGAAGAACGAGAAGCTGTCGTTCGTGGCTTCATTGAAGCGCCGCGGGCTCCAGCAGTCGGTCAGCGAGGGCTGGCAGTCGCCGCCGAGCGCTCCGTTCAGCTTCCACTTGTAGCCGAACAGGCCGTCGTTCAACGGCGCCACGGTGTCGACCAGGGCCAGGGCCTCGGGGCTGTAGCCGCGCACGTTGGGCGACTGCCCGCGCCAGATCAACCGGTAGGGCTTGCCGAAGCCGACGGTATCGACCTGGCCTGCCGCCACGGCGGTGGTATCGGTGCCCTCCACGCGGAAGAACCGCAGGTCGGGCGACCCCAGGGTGTTGGTGAAGAAATGAAGGCGCGCCGGCGTGCGGTCATAGGCGCCGAAGTCGTCGATCGCGACCATGTGCAGCGTCTTGTGCGTGGACGTCGCGGTCCCCTGTCCGATCGTGAAGTTGAAGATCGAATCGGTACGCGTGGTCCAGCGGGCGATCGCGAGCGTCGAGGCGTCCAACGCGGGATTGAAGCGCTGGTCCTCCTCGTCGTCGGTCGTGTCCGGGTCCTGCATCGTCGTGTCGGTCAACGCCCACACGAAGCGCTCCACCTTGCCGTCCTCGTCGCGGCCGTACCAGTAGACATGGAAGTGGTAGTAGCCACCTGCGTCTTCGGGCGGCGCGCCGATGATGTACGTCTCGGGTGCCTTGTTGACCTGCACTGCCTCCGGCTGGAAGGCGCGGCAGCCACCAAGCATGGACAACCCGACCACGGACAGAGCCGTGACGACGGACAGGCACGACGCGACGATGGAGATTCGCCTGATCTTCATGCTGGCGGACGCCCCCTCGGAAACCTTGACGGTACAGCAGGTTGATGCCACGCCGCGGCGGTGGGACGTGCGGCGTCGAATGAGCCGGCCAGGTCCGCCGGCCGGATGCCGGCTGGACGGTGAACGGGCTGCGCGGGAAATATAGGGAGACGCGGCAGGCCCTGTCAACCGGCAAGAGACGCCGCCCCGCGCCACAACCCGCTAGCGGCACGCAGGTTGGCCGCTTCCAGGGGCCCCCAAAACAAGGGGGCGACCCTTGCGGGCCGCCCCCCCGGCAGTTGCCTGCCGAAGCTTCGATCAGGGATCGAAACTTACTTGACCATCGTGGCCTTCTGGACGTTCACGTCGCCACCCGAGCGGGTCTCGACGAAGTACACGCCCGAGGACACGTTGCTGCCCTGGTCCGTGGTGCCATCCCACACGACCGAACCGGCGGTCTCGGAGACCTGACCGTTCAGCAGGGTCTTCACCAGTTCGCCGCGGACGTTGTAGACCTTCATGACCACGTTGCCGGGGTTCTTGAGGGTGTACTTGATCGTCAGCTGCGGGTTGAACGGATTCGGGTAGCTCTCGACGCCGAACTTCGCGACCGGCAGATCGGTGCCGGACGTGTTGTTCAGGTCGTTGGTCACGCCGAAGTAGTCCAGGACGTTGCTCAGCAGGACGACGCGGGCCGGGGCCGGAGCCGCAACCTTGACGCCCGGATCGAGCACGAACAGCAGGTCATGGTTCATCGACACGATCTTGTTGCTGCCGTCGAGGTTCAGCACAGCAGCAGCGTACGTGTACGGGGTCGACACGCCGCCCGGCGCCGTGAACTGGGCCAGACGGGTGGCGCCACCGAACGTGACGATGTTGTCGAAGTCATTGATGCCGAAGCAGCCGCCGTAGGCGACCCAGCTGTCGGCGGTCGTGAACACGGGGTTACCCGCGATCGCGAGCACCAGCGGGGCCGTCTGACCGGCGATGTTGTCACGCACGTCGGTATCGTTGTAGGTCACGCCCATCTTGTTCTCAAGGAAGGCGCGGGCCACGGTACCGGTCGTGTACAGGCTGTTACCCAGGTCGTCACCGGTCATGAACAGGTCACGGCCACCGAGGGCCAGCCACGAGTTCATCAGGCCGAGGTCGTTGCCCGGGTCGCCGGCGAAGTCGCCGTTCGACAGGGTCGGCGACGTCAGGTCGCCAGCCGAGTACAGCATGTCCGTGTAGCCGTCGATCTGCGACACGGTGGCGCGGCCACCGAGACCGTTGCCAACGCCGGAGCTCGGGCCATGCGTGTCGAACACGTCATAGTCCACGCCCCGCTCGAGGCCCAGGTGACGCAGAGCGCCGTACCACTCGTCTTCGCCGCCACGGAAGCCGAAGTCGTTCCAGAACAGGGTCGTCGGCTGCGCGCCGCCAGCAGTCGAAATGCTGGGCAGGCCGCTGACCGAGTACACGCTCGGGTACGCCATCGGGGCCGGGTTGCCGAACTGGCTGATGTCGCCAGGGGCCGTCGAGACCTTCGTATCGCCAGCGACATGGTCGGTCGCCGCGAAGTAGTACTGCAGAAGGTCGCCGGGGAAGATCATGCCGGTGTCCGGCAGGTCGAAGTTGTAACGGTTCGCAACCTGCGCGCCAGCCGCGGTGTACGTCAGCTTAGCCGTAACCGGGTTGGTGGGCAGCGTACGATACGCATCGAACAGCGGATTCTGGATAGCGAAGGTCCAGTGCATGACCGGCATGTCCAGCGTACCGCCGGCGCGCGGGGTCACGTCCACCCAGATCGAGTCGCCCGGATCGTTACGCAGGTGCGTACGAGCCGCGATGTTGGCCGCCATGTCGAAACGGATCGAGTTCTGGCTCAGGTCGCCCAGGTCGATGTCACCGATGGCGGGGAAGCCGTCGTTCGCCAGACGGATTTCCGTCACGGCGATGCGGGCGCCAGCCGTCGGGTACACCTTCACGCGGGCGTTGTCGAAGTACGGAGCCGGGGTACCGTTGGTGCCATCGCCGTAGCCGAACTGCCAGCCCAGCTCGAACACACCCAGGGTGACCTGGGCATGCGTCGCGCCGGTCTCGACCAGATCGTCAACGATGTTGACGGAACGCAGGTAGTTCGGGCCGCCGTAGTACACGAAGTTGCGGTCCTTCCAGCCAGCCACGTTGATGTCGCCGCCGGCCGTGGTCCGAATGCTCCAGGTATAGAAGATACCCGGGGTGTCATTCGCGATCAGCAGCTCGTGACGGTAGACGTCGAACGCGAAGGACATGCCGCCCTTGGCAGGATCCGGCCAGGTCATGACCGGCGAGTACACCGAAGCCTGGATGTGGTACGACGGATCCAGCAGGCCACCCGTGTTGTTCACGATGTAGCCGCCCGGAGGGCCGTAGTCGTTCCCAGGACCACCGACGGTGCCACCGGTGCCGGGCACCACGAGGCCGTCGTCGATGAAGGCGACCAGCTTCGAGAAGTTCGAAGCGCAGTCGTCGGAGTCACCCAGCAGGCCCCACACGCGAGCGAAGTCGCCCACGCCCACGTTCGGAGTGGCAACCCAGTCCGGGCCGAGCAGGCCGTCTTCGAAGTTTTCCGTGTACGGGGTGCCGTTCACGGTCACCGTGATGTTGTCCAGGCGGGCGGCGCCGTTGGTCGGCCACTGGCAGTCGCCGTCGGACCACGCACCGTCAGCCGAGAAGATGAAGGCGACAGCAACGTCGGTGCCTTCGTACAGCTCAGCCGGGGTGTAGGTGAACGTGTAGTCGACCGCTTCGGTGCCGACGCCGTCCCAGGACTGACCCTGGCCACCGGTGATCGGCTCGAAGAACGGGTTGGCCGCGGTACGGCGCTGCAGGGTCGTGAAGTCATAACCCGGCTCGCTGTCGTACACGAGGTCGGCCTGGACGCGAACGGTCGCGGCCGCGCCGATGGTCTTGCGGAACTCGAGGATGTCGTTCCAGCTGTTGTTGTAGCCGCCGGCGACGTCGCCGACGCCGCACGACACCAGCGCGATGTCGCCGCACCAGGCAGCGTTGCCGCTCAGCGGAGCAACGACGCCGTAGGTGTCGACGTGCCAGTGGTTGGCCGGGGACGTCTCGTCCACCGAGTACCAGCCGTCAGGCAGGATGCCGGAGCCGCCCGGACGGGCAGACGCGGTCTCGAAGTCGCCGCGGTACGGGAAAGCCCCGCCCGGGCCCATGAGGTCGATCGTGTCACCGGACGCCTTGGCGGCGGTGCCACTGAACCACATGGCAGGCTGGGACGCGACGTTGCGCTCGGCAGCGAACGCACCAACCGCGAACATCAGCGCCAACGCCAGGCACGCAATCGTGGTGAGTCTCTTCATTATCTTCCCCCCATCGCCGGCTCGGAGCCGACACATGGTTAGGCGAACGAATTTTCCGTGCGACGGTGAACCGACTGGCGGTCCGCCTCGCACCCTTCGGGCGACAAAGTGTTCCCTTTGGCGAACAGGAGGCACAGCGATTGACGTGTGCCAGCGAGCGGACCTCCTCAGGGATGGCGCAGACCTATGGTGACGAGCGAACAAGGCGTCAAGTGATTCAAACAGGACACGAGTGGAAACAGAGTGACAACGCACCTCGAAGGTAGGGAACTTTTGTCTGTGAGTCGCTGCATTACCTTACCGGAACTCGAAAATCGCGTCAATAGTCATTTGTGGAAAAACCGTGGCGGCGGCCAAAAAGGCAGCCCGCGGGCCTCCCCGCCGGAGACCTGCGGGCCGCCGGGCCCTTTCGCCTTTTCTTCGCGATCAAGACCTAGTCCACCGGAGCAACTTCCCCGAAATCGGCGTAACGCGCAAAAAGGCCGTGGATTTCCCTCACGAAAGCGTGACGAAGTTCCCGCAGCGCGGGATCGGGCGCATTAACCATCACCTCATCGAAATAGCGGTCGATCGCCGGCCCCAGTGCGGAAAGGAGACTGAAAACCTCTCCCAGCTTGCCCGCAGCCGCAGCCGCCTGGAGTCCGGGGGCCGCCGCCGCCGCCTGCCGCCTCAATTCCCCCTCGGCAGGTTCCGGCAAACCACTGAAATCCTCGCCCCCGGCACCCCGGCCACCGGCCAGCCAGCGGTCGAAGCAGCCGGCCCGTTCGGCATCGGCCAGCACCGAACCCTTGAGGATGTTCCGGCAACGCTTGAACCCGGTGGCCAGGGCCTGGAAATCGGTCCGGCCGCGGAAACCCTCGAGGGCGCCCGACCAGTCCAGGGCGGCCTGCGGGTCCCGCCAGTGCACGGGCAGGACAGCCCGCAGCACGGCCGGGTCGCGTCCCCCGGCCTCTGCCAGATATCCCGCCAGGCGGGTCTGCACAAACTCGCCGATGGCGGCACGGGCCTGCTCCTGGGCCGCAGGCGCAGAACGGCCGGCATACTGCGACAGCGCAAACGCAATCGCAGCATCGAGATCCAGCGATTTCCTGAGATCCAGCAGGATGCGCACGATGGCCAGGACATGGCGCCGCAGGGCATACGGATCCTTGGCCCCCGTGGGCGCGAAACCGGCCAACCAGCAGCCGGCCAGCGTGTCCAGACGGTCGGCGATCGAAAGCACGCTGCTGTTAATGTCCCCCGGCAGTTCACTGGAGGCCGAGCGCGGGAAATAGTGCCGCACGATCGCGCGGCAGACCTCGGCCGGCTCGCCGGCCAGTTCCGCGTAGCGCGCCCCGATAAAGCCCTCCAGCTTCGTGAATTCCTTGCCATCCTTGATCATTTCGCTGACCAGGTCGGCCTTGCAGATCACGGCGGCACGGGCCAGCGACGCCGGCCTGGGCCCACCCTCGCCCAGCCCGTGGGCCCAGAGCCAGTCCACAAGGGTCGACACCCGCACCGACTTGTCCCCCAGCGAGCCGAAGCCCTCCATCCAGGTTACCGCCTGCAGGCGGGCCACGTGCTGGTCAGGGGTCTGCTTCTGGTCGAACCCCCAGTAGAAGAGCGCGTCTGCCAGGCGGGCGCGCAGCACGCGCTCGTTGCCGGCCACGACGTTGTCCAGGTGGTCCGTTCCGCCATCGCGGACAGACGCGAAACGCGTAAGCAGGCGACCCTCGGGCCCCACGATGGAGAAATACCGCTGGTGGGCCTTCAGCGCCGTGGCCACCACCTCGTCAGGCAACGCCGCGAACTGGCTCCCGTAGGCGCCCAGGAACGGCGTCGGGTGCTCGCACAGGAACACCACTTCAGCCAGCAGATCCTCGTCCTCCAGCAGGCGCCCGTCAGGCTCCTCGGCCTTCAGGCGGGCGGCCAGGCCTTCGCTGATGGTGCGGCGTCGTTCCGCCTGGTCGACCATCACGCCCGCGGCGGCCATGGCCGGCAGGTAGGCACCCGGAGATTCGAGCGTTACTTCACAATTAGCCGCCAACGTGCGGTGCCCGCGCGAAATACGGCCCGAACGGATATGCCCCACGCTCAGGTCCACGACCTGTTCGCCCAGCAGTGCGACGATCCACTGCAGCGGGCGCGGGTACTCCAGGTCGTGCTCCCCCCAGCGCATCACCTTGCGGAACGGGATGGCCAGGACCACGGCCGGGATGAGTTCGGCCAGCACGGCCGCGGCGTCGCGACCCGGCTCCAGGCGCCGGGCGACCAGGCAGGCGCCGGCACCTTCACCCGTGCGCTCACAGTCGGCCAGGTCCACGCCCGCCTTGCGGGCGAACCCCAGCCCTGCCGGTGTCGGCTGGCCGTCGGCGCCGAAGGCCACCGACAACGGGGGGCCCTTCACCTCGGTCTGCCGGTCGGGCTGCCGCGTCGCCAGGCCCGCGCAGAGCACGACCATGCGGCGCGGGGTCGCCATGACGCGCAGGCCCTCGGCCTCGAGCCGGGCCGCCGCCAGGCCCTCGCCCAGGCGCCTGCCCAGTTCGGCCATCGCGTCGGGGACGAAACGGGCGGGGATCTCCTCGCTGCCGATCTCGAGCAGGAAGGGCAGGCGCTCCGGTGTGGTGGTGCGGCTCATCGGGTCGGCTCCTGGTTCTTCAGCAGCGGGAAGCCCATGCGTTCACGACTGTCGACGTAACTGGTGGCCGCCAGGCGGGCCAGGTTGCGCACGCGCGCGATGTAGCCGGTGCGCTCGGTCACCGAAATGGCGCCGCGGGCCTCGAGCACGTTGAAGAAATGACTGCACTTGATGACCGCGTCGTAGCCCGGGTACACGAGCCCGGCCTCGAGCAGCTGCTTCGCCTCGCGTTCGCGGTCATCGAAGAAGCGGCGGTACAGTTCGATGTCCGCATGCTCGAAATTGAAGGCGGAGTACTCGCGCTCGAACTGGCCCTGCACCTCGCCCCACGTAAGTCCGCCGCCCCAGAGCAGATCCTTCACGTGGTTCACGCCCTGGATGAACATGCACAGGCGCAGCAGCCCGTAGGTCAGTTCCACCGACACCGGCTGGCAGCGCACGCCGCCCACCTGCTGGAAGTAGGTGAACTGGCTGACTTCCATCCCGTCGAGCCAGACTTCCCAGCCGAGGCCGGCGGCGCCCAGGGTCGGCGACTCCCAGTCGTCCTCGACGAAACGGATGTCGTGCTCCTCGGCCTTGATGCCGATGGCGCGCAGCGACTCGAGGTACAGCCCCTGGCTGTCCTCCGGGTTCGGCTTGAGCAGCACCTGGTACTGCAGGAACTGGTGCACGCGATTCGGATTCTCGAGGTAGCGGCCGTCTTTCGGCCGCTTGCTCGGCTCGACGTAGGCGACCTTCCACGGCTCCGGCCCCAGCGAGCGCAGGAACGTGTTGGGATTGAAGGTGCCGGCGCCCACTTCGCTGTTGTAGGGCTGGACGACCACGCAACCGTAATCGATCCAGAACTGCTGCAGCCGGGCGATCATCCGCTGGTATTCCATCATGCTCGATGACCCTTCGTGGACCTGTCGACCTCAGGAAGCACTCGCCTTGCCCGCGCGCAACAGGTCGAGCGCCGCCGGCAGCCGGTAGCCCGGCAGGTGGTAACCAAGGAACCGGTGCAGGTGGCCGCCCACCTCGCGGCGGCCGACCGGCGTCAAGGCCAGCCCGCGCGCACCGTCGAGCCCGCCGCCCTCGAGGGCGTCGAACACGGCCAGCGCCTCGTCGCCGAGGGCGCGACAGCCTTCGTCGGCGCCGCCGCGCGCGCACTCGCCGCACATCAGTCCGCCTTCGGCGGCGCTGAAACGTCGTGTCGCCACCGGAACACTCTCGCGGGACGCGCCGCAGGTGCAGCACCTGGACAGTTCAGGCGACACCCCGTGGCGGTCGAGCAGCTCCCACTCGAAAGCGAAGAAAACCACGACCGGCTCGGATCCGGCCCCTGAGGATAACATCCGCAGAAAGGCGTCGCAAACCCCGAACAGTTCGGCGGCGCCGCCAGGATCGTCGCGCACCAGGGCGCCCGCCGGGCGGCAGCGATCGACCAGTTCGAGCGCACCCAGCAGGTACGCCGAAAGCTCGAGCGTGGGCGCCGGGCCGAGCGGATCGAGCTCGACGCTGCCGCCGCGCAGGTACTGCAGTTCGCGCACCGGATCGAGGCTGAATTCGACGGATACCAGGCGGCCGGGCTCCACCAGCGGTCGCAGGGTCGACAACGGTCGCCGTGCGGCCTTGGCGATCACCTTCACGTAGCCGTGGTCACGGGTCAGCAGGGAGGCAATGGCGCTCGTCTCGCCGCACGGCCACGCCCGCAGCACGAGCGCGTCGGTGGCGGCCGACGGCCTGGTGACGACGCCCATGCTCAGCCGCCCGTGCCCAGGCTCAACATCAGGGAGGCCAGCCCCAGGTAGATCAGCAGGCCGAAGAGATCGTTGGTGGTGGTGATGAACGGGCCGGTGGCCACGGCGGGGTCGATGCCCAGCTTGTTCAGGACGAGCGGGATGCCCGTACCGACCATGGCCGACATCAGCACGACCAGGAGCATCGCAACACCCAGAACAGCAGAGAGATAGACGTTCCCGCTGAGAAGATACGAGAGCCCCGAGAGGCTGATCGAGATCGACACGCCGACCAGCCCGGCCGTCATCAGTTCGCGCCCCAGATGGCGGCCGATGCGGTAGATGGGCAGTTCGCCCGTGGCCAGGCCGCGCACCACAACGGACGAGGTCTGGATGCCGACATTGCCCGCCAGGGCCATCATCATGGGGATGTAGAAGGCCAGCGCCACCATCGTCTGCAGGCTCTGCTCAAAGTGCCGCAGCACAAGCACCGCCCCGAGCTCACCGAGCAGGGCGCCCAGGAGCCAGGGCAGCCGCGAACGCGCCACGCGCAGGGCCGACTGCTCGCCGTACTCGGCGACACTCACGCCTGCCAGGCGCGAGAAGTCCTCGGTGGCCTCCTCTTCCATGACGTCCATCACGTCGTCGGCCGTGATGCGGCCGACCAGCTTCATCTGGTGGTCCACCACCGGCAGCGTGATCAGGTCGTGGGTCATGAAGAAGCCGGCCACTTCCTCCTGGTCCAGGTCCACCGACACGTACAGCGGCTCGTGTTCCATCACGTCGACGACGAGCGCGGAACGGTCCGCCAGCAGCAGCACCGTCAGCGGCAGCTGCCCGGTCAGGCGACCGCGCTGGTCGACCACGAACAGTGCGTGGGTCTCCTCGAGGTCATCCTGGTCCAATCCACGCAGCAGCGACACGGCATCCTGGCAGGTCTGCTCCTCGGTACACGCGGTGAACTCCTTGCCCATGAGACCGCCGGCGGTCTCCGGGCTGTACTGCAGCAGGTCAGCCACTTCCGAGCGCTCGGCCTCTTCCATGGCCGCCATGATCTGCTCGGCGTGCTGCGGTTCGAGTTCCCCGAGAAGGTCGGTCGCGTCGTCCGACGGCATCTCCTCGACGATGTCGGCGATGGCGTCGACGTCCAGGAGCGTCAGCAGCGCACTGAGGCTGCGGTTGTCGATCTCCAGCAGCACCTCGGCCACCGGGTCGGGCGGCAGCAGGCGCAGCAGCCGGGCCGTGTCGGCCACGTCCAGCGGGCGCAGGATCTCGGCCAGGTCGCCGGGCGAAAGTTCGTCGGCCAGGGAGCGGACCTCGTCGTCGCGGCCACCGTCGAGCAGTGCCACGAAACGCTGGCCCAGGGCCTGGCGCTCGGCGTCGAGGTTCGCAGGGTCGAGCACGCGCTCGTCCGGCCGCTCATCAACCCGCTCGTCCTGGCCCCCGTCGGCGCCACCGCCGGCGGCCGGGGTCCGGCGCGGATCGAGTTCGTCGTCGGTCACGCCGCACCTCCCGCAGGCCCCGTGGGCTTCGGCTGGACGGGTGCCCCGATCGCGGCAACCTGCGCCGCGGTCATGATCGAACCGCCCGAGACGATCAACCTGATCGCCTCTTCCACCGTCAGGCTGACGGCCCGCGTCTGTTCGCGGGGCAGCAGGAGCAGGAAGCCCGAAGTCGGATTCGGCGTGGTCGGCAGGAACACGGCCACCAGATCGGAGTCGGACTCGTCACGTGTCACGAAGGCCAGCGCCCAGCTCCCGGGGTGCGGGAAGGCCACCAGCACCACCTTCTTGAACGACTGTCCCTGGTTCTTGCCGAAGACGCCGGCGATCTGCTTGAACGTGGTGAACAGGCCCTTCACCAGCGGGATGCGATCGAAGACCCGGTCGACGAAACCGAAGAACGCCCTCCCCGCCAGGTTGCGCGTGAACAGGCCCAGCAGCACGAGGATGGGCACGAACGCGGCCACGCCCAGCAGCGTCAGCGCGAACTCGGGATAGTGCTCGCTGACGTAGGGCAGCTTGCTCAGCAGCGGGCGGAGCATTCCGGCAATGAAGCCGTACAGGCGCCAGAGCACCCACAGCGTGAGGGCCAGCGGCGTGATGGCCAGGACACCGGTCAGGAGGTTGCGCCGCAGGAATCCAAGCATGCCGGGGCCTCCCTTCATTCGCTCTCGCGGCGGGCGAAGCCGGGCATCGCCGCCGGCGCCCGCAACAGCACGCGCAGCAGGCGCTGGTCCACCACGTCCTCCACGGTGACGCTGAAGCCGGCCACGGCAAACTCCTCGCCCGCCTGGGGCACGTTGCCGGCCGCCTCGTATACCAGGCCGCCGAGCGTCTCGCTGTCCTCGACGCCGGCAGCATCGCCGAAGGTCACGCCCAGGATCTCCTCGAGTTCCTCGAGGTTGATCTTCGGGTCCAGTCGAACCGTGCGGTCGTCGAGCCAGGTGACCAGGTCCTCCTGCTCGTCGAACTCGTCCTCGATGTCGCCGACGATCTCCTCGATCACGTCCTCCAGCGTCACCAGCCCGGCCGTGCCGCCGTACTCGTCGATGACGACGGCCATGTGGATCCGCTTGGAGCGGAACTCGTCGAGCACCTCGTCGATCTTCTTGCTTTCGGGGATGAAGTAGGCCGGCCGCGCCAGGTCGGCAACCTTGCGCCCCGCAGCCACGAAACGCCCGTCCTGCACCAGCCGCAGCAGGTCCTTCGAGTAGAGGATGCCCACCACCCGGTCCACGCTGCCCTGGAACACGGGCAGGCGCGAATGGCCCTGCTCGATCACCGTCGGCACGACCTCGAGCACCGAAGCGTCGCCGTCAAGGGCCACGACATCGATGCGCGGGACCATGATCTCGCGCACGGCGGTCTCGTGGAAATTGAAGATGCTCTGGATCATCTCGCGCTCGTCCTCGTCCAGCGCGGAGTCCTCACCCTCGTCGCTCATCAGGCTGCGGATCTCGCCGGTCGACAGGTGCGGCTGCATGTCGGCCGACCACAGGGTGTCGTCGACCCGGTCCATGATCACGAGCATCAACGCCGCCCATGGCCGCAACAGCCAGCACAACGGAAAGACGATGGTGCCGACCACACGCGCATAGCCCAGTGCGGCGCCGGCCGCCAGCGAACGCAGGAGCAGGCCGCCCAGCGTCCAGATCAGGGTGGCGCCGATCCCGAACACGACGAGAAAGCGGACACCGCCGGCGCCGGCCCAGACGGCCTCCAGCAGGCGGCCAAGGGTCCAGCCGCCGACCAGCGAACAGCCGAGGTAGAGCGCGCCGATGGTGACCTGGAAGCGCCGGTCGTGGGCCAGGTAGTTGTTCAACGCCGCCCCGAGCGGGCGGTCCTCGAGCAGCCCGTTGTGGAACAGGCCGCTGACCCGGTAATGGGCCGCCAGGAGGCCGCTCAGGAGCATGGCTGAACCCCAGGCGGCGAGCGCCAGGACCAGCGCCGATCCGGTTCCCTGTGCAGTGACGATGGCGATCAAGGGATCAGTCCCCTTTGGCGAGCGGATGCGGCAGGCCGCATCCGTGCAGCACGGCGGTTTCCAGGGCCAGCATGGCCTGGCGATCCGCCTCTAGCTCGTGTTCCCAACCGAGAATATGCAGGCACCCGTGCACCACGAGCAATGCCATTTCGTGGTCCGGCGCCCAATCCCGTTCGCGGCACCGTTCCGTGATGAACACCGGGGCCAGGATCACCTCGCCCGCCAGCGGCGAAGCCTCGGCGCCGGGCTCCTGCGGGTCCAGCCACAGGTCGCGCCGCGCACCCCGCTCGCCGGCCCGGATCGCCGCCGCCTCGCCGGCGACCGCATCCTCGAGCAGGTAAGGAGAAGGACAACACATCGGTGGGTCCGTCGGCCGCCCGGTACGAACGGTTCAGCCCGGTCATCGCCTCGTCGTCCACGAGCACCAGGTCGACGCGCCAATCGGCCGGCCCCACGGCCGCGGCCAGGTCCGCCAGGACCGGCCACGGCGCCCACAGTGCGGCTTCCGCGGACGGCGTCCTCTGCAGTCTCCGGTCGACCAGGGCGAGGATCATGAGCGCACCCTCGGTTCGGCGCGCCGGTCCAGCGGGCGTTCGCCTTCCTTCTGCCCCGGGTACACGATCCGGGCGTGATGGATGCCCGTCAGCAGCGGCACGAACGCGTCGCGAATGCGCGCGATGTCGCTGAGCGACAGGCCCGACTCGTCCAGTTCGCCGCTCAGCATGCGCTTGTCGATGATCTGCTTGGTCATTTCCTTGATGCGGCTCGGCGTCGGCTTGACCAGGGTCCGTGTCGCGGCTTCGACGGCATCGGCCAGCATCAGGATGGCCGTCTCGCGTGAATGGGGCCGCGGCCCCGGATAGCGGAAGTCGTCGACCTTGACCGTTTCGCCGCCGTCGGCCTCGAGCGCCTTGTGGTAGAAGTACTCCATCACCATGGTGCCGTGGTGCTCGGGGATGAAGTCGATCACCATCTGCGGCAGGCGCCACCGCCGGCCCAGCTCGATGCCCTCCTTGACGTGCGCGGCGATCACCAGCGCGCTCATGCTAGGGCTCAGCTCGTCGTGGCGGTTGTTCCCCGGCGACTGGTTCTCCACGTAGTATTCCGACTTCTCCATCTTGCCGATGTCATGGAACAGCGCGCCGACGCGCGTCAGCAGCGCATTGGCGTCGATGGCCCGCGCAGCGTGCTCGGCCAGCTGGCCGACGACCTGGCTGTGGTGATAGGTTCCCTGGGCCTCCAGGGCCATGCGCTGCAGCAACGGGTGGTTCAGGTCCGACAGCTCGAGCAGCGTCAGGTCGGAACAGACGCCGATCACCGGCTCCGCCACCGGCAGCACGAACAGGCCGAACGCCACCGACAGCACGGGCATGAACAGGCCCACCAGGTAGATCGGCTGCAGCCGCTGGCCTTCGCCCAGTTCGAGCAGGAAGATCAGCGTGACCGACAGGAACGTCAGCAGCAGGATGGTGCGATAGAACAGGCTGCGCTTGTACACCCGGCGCACCGACATCACGGTGACCATGCCGAGCACGTACCAGGCGAACACATGGCCGGCCTTCACCTCGGGCAGTACCGCGAGGATGGTCACCGCCAGCAGGGTCGTGGTGTAGCCGATGCGCCCCTTGAAGAGCACCGTCGTCAGGAGCGCCATGAGGATGATCGGCACGGCGAGCGGACCCAGAGCCGGGCGCGACATGGCGATGGCGGCTCCCGCCATGTACAGGGCCAGGATGACGGCCACGGCCCACTGGAATCGCCGCTGCTGCAGCTTGCCGGGGAAATGCAGCCCGGCCAGCCAGCCGTACAGGAGCAGCGCCGTTGCCACCAGCAACGCCCGCGACACATAGCGCGCAACGACGTCGACGCCGCCTTCGCCGCCGCCACGGCTGCGCAGACGCCGCTCGAGTTCCTTCAGCCACAGCGCCTGCTGCTCGGTCACCTGAACGCCGCGCTCGATGATGCGCTCGTTCGCGATGAAGGACCGCGACTGCGGCACGGCCTCGCGCGCCAGTTCCTGCCGTGACCGCGTCTCCTGGGGCTCGTAGATCAGGTTCGGCGTCACCAGCGGGCGCATCACCGCGGCGGCCTCCGCGGATTCGACCGGGCCAAGGCCGGTCTCGCGCAGGGCGGTGAGCAACCGTTCGCGCACGTCGGCCTGGGTGCTGACCTGATCGCGTTCGCGCAGGTTCTCGGCCTGCCCTGTCAGCACGATCACGCGTCCGTAACGACCCGCAGGCAGCATGTCGGCAACGCCGCCCTCGCGCACCACGTGCCAGGCCCGGCGCAAACGCGGCAACAGCGAATCCGGCCGCGCGGGTCGCAGCAGGTGGCGCACCTGCTCGCCGGCGGCGCCGGGGAACTGCACGGCCAGGAGGCTCTGGCGGTCAGCCACGGGCAGGGTCGAGTCGGCCAGTGCGTCGGCCAGCGCGGCGAACCACATCTCCATGCCCGAATTGGCCGCAGCGCTGGTCGGCACCGCACGCAGCACCGGAGCCTGCTCCACCACCCGCTCGAGACGGGCCATCTGGACGTCGCGGTCCAGCAGCGGGCCGTCGAAGGCGAACGGCGCCCTGATCTCGCCCTCTGCGATCTCGCCTGCCGCCGGGAAGTCCACGCTCAGGCGCGGGACCGGCGGGAACAGCACCAGGTGCAGCAGGAGAAGCCCGGCGCCCAGGCCCAGCGCCCAGGCCGTGGCGCGTTCAGGGGTGATCGTCTCGCCGGTGTTCCGTCCCGATCCGCGCGGAACGGCACGCGCGGCGACCGGGCGCGCGGGTTTGACGGCGCCCGTGGACGTCGTCTGCTCGCGTTGCCGGAATCGCCAGCGGTACATCGAGCCTCCCGGGTCAGCCCTGTTCGCCGGAATCCGCGGCCTCGAACGCATCGACGATGCGACGGACGAGCGGATGCCTCACGATGTCGCGCCCGTCGAGGTCGACGAACGCTACGCCTTCCGTGTGCGCCAGGATCTCGCGCACATGGATCAGCCCGGACTTCTTGTCCACAGGCAGGTCGATCTGCGTGATGTCGCCGGTGACCACGGCCTTGGACTGGATGCCGAGGCGCGTCAGGAACATCTTCATCTGGCCCACGGTCGTGTTCTGGGCCTCGTCGAGGATCACGAAGGCGTTGTTCAGCGTCCGACCCCGCATGTACGCCAGCGGCGAGGCCTCGATGACGCCGGAGGCCATGTATCGCGCAATGCCCGCGGCGCCCGTGATGTCGGACAACGCATCGTAGAGCGGGCGCAGGTAGGGATTGATCTTCTCCTGCAGGTCGCCCGGCAGGAATCCGAGCTGCTCCCCGGCCTCGACGGCCGGCCTGACCAGCACGATGCGATCCACCATTTGCCGCTTGAGGTAATCCATGGCCATGACCACGGCCAGGAACGTCTTGCCCGTGCCCGCAGGGCCGGTGGCGAAGACGACGTCGTGCGCGCGCACGGCGTCGACATACGCCTGCTGCCCCGCCGTCTTGGTGCGCAGCGCCTGGCGACTGCCGCTGGCGTAGAGCAGCGTCTCGCCCTCTCCCGGCTGCCCTTCCGGGAACTCGCGGCGCCCGGCCCGCTGGTCCCACAGGTAGCCCAGCGAGACCTTGTCCACGAGCTGGCCGTGACGCACGCGCTGGATCAGGTCTTCCAGCACCTCCTGCACCAGGTCCAGGCTCTCGGCCGGCCCGCGCACGAGCAGGCGCTCACCGCGCACGGTCAGCGTGCCCCCGAACCGCTCCTCGAGCAGGCGCAGGTTCGAGTCCCGCGGCCCGAGCAGGCCCAGTTGGTCGACGCCCGCCAGGTCGATGGTCATCTGGCCGGGCGGTTCCCGGTCCTCCGGTCTCCCGTTGCGGCTCACGCGCCGGCCCCGCCCTCGCCCGCAGGCGGCGTCACCGCGAGGTTGAGCTCGCGCAACTGGGCAGCACTGATGTGACCCGGGCTGCCGTCCAGCGGCGAAGCGGCCAGGGTCGTCTTCGGGAAGGCGATCACCTCGCGCAGCGACGGACTACCGGTCATCAGCATCACCAGCCGGTCCAGGCCCAGCGCGATGCCGCCGTGCGGTGGCGCCCCGTAGCCGAGCGCGTCCAGGAAGAAGCCGAACTTGCCGAGGTATTCCTCCGGCTCCATGCCGGCGATGCGGAACACGCGCTCCTGCAGTTCACGCTGGTGGATGCGGATGCTGCCCGAACCCAGCTCCACGCCGTTGCACACCAGATCGTACAGCTGCGCCCTCGCCGCGCCCGGGTCGCTCTCGAGCCCGTCGATATCCTCCGGCCTCGGCAGCGTGAACATGTGGTGGCAGGCGGTCCAGCCCTGGCCGTCGGGCGTCCGCTCGAAGAGCGGGAAATTGCGGACCCAGCTGAGCGCCCACGCGTTCTCGGGGATCCAGCCGGCCAGCCGCGCCACTTCCAGGCGCACGGCGCCGAGTGACGCCACCGCCTTGTCCCAGGGACCGGCCACCATCAACAGCAGGTCGCCGTCCTGCAGGCCCAGCTTCTCCTGCAGGGCCGCCGCGAACGCCGGCGACAGGAACTTGGCGATGCCCGAATCGAGCGCGCCCGCCGTGACCTTGGTACGCGCCAGCCCGTGCGCGCCGTGCTTCTTCGCCAGTTCCTCGAGATCGTCGACCTGTTTGCGGCTCCAGCCGCCAAGCCCCGGTGCCCGCAGACAGCGGACCGTGCCGCCCTTGCCCACGGCATCCTCGAAGACGGAGAAGCCGCAGCCCGGCACCAGGTCGTCGAGGCAGTGCATGGGGCACCCGAAGCGCAGATCGGGCTTGTCCGAGCCGTACATGTTCATGGCGTCGTCGTACGAGATGCGCGGGAACGGAGTCGGCACGATGATGCCGGCCGCTTCCTCGAAGATGCGCGCGACCATCTCCTCAACCACCGCGTAGATGTCGGTTTCGCGTACGAAGCTCATCTCGAGGTCGATCTGCGTGTGTTCCGGCTGCCGGTCCTTGCGCAGATCCTCGTCGCGCAGGCAGCGCGCCAGCTGGAAGTAGCGGTCGACGCCGCTGGCCATCAGGATCTGCTTGTAGAGCTGCGGCGACTGCGGCAATGCGTAGAACTGGCCGTGGTGGATGCGGCTCGGCACCACGTAGTCACGCGCGCCCTCGGGCGTGGTCTTGATCAGCAGCGGCGTCTCGACCTCGAGGAAGTCGTGCGAGGAGAGGAAATTCCGCGCCGCCATGGCCGCCCGATGCCGCACCGCGAGGTTGCGGGCCATGACCGGATGCCGCAGGTGGATGTAGCGGTGCTTGAGCCGCAGCTCCTCGCTCGCCTCCTGGGCCTGGTCGACCTGGAACGGCAGCGGTGCGCAGCCGTTGAGGATGGTCACCTCGCCGGCCACGATCTCCACGGCGCCGGTTTCCTTGTCGAGGTTGGCCATGCCTTCGGGGCGCGGGCGCACGGTGCCGCTCACGCGGAGCACGCACTCGAGCCGGAATTCGCGCGCCAGTTCCAGGGGCTGACCGCCCTCGCACACGACCTGCACCACGCCGTAGCGATCGCGCAGGTCCACGAAGACCAGGCCTCCCATGTTGCGGATGCGCGCCGCCCAGCCGGCCACCGTGACCGCGCTGCCCACCAGATGCGTGTTGATCTCGCCGCAGCGGTGCGTGCGCACCGCCTCGTTCACGTTTCCGTGGCTCACCCCTCCAGAACCTCCCCTGACGGCCGTCAGCAACTGGCTCCGCGCGACCGCCGTCTGGTCGCCCGTGCCCAGATTCTTCATCTGTACGACATCCTGCTCGAGCTCTTCGGCGCCCACCGTCAGCAGCAGGCGCGCGCGCCTGCCCACAGCGGACTTGAACTGTGTCTTGAGCGCGCGGCCGGTCGTGTCCACTTCAACGCGGCACGAGCCGCGCAGCAGCTCCGCCATCTCCAGCCCGGCCTGCTCGGCCGCCCGCCCGCGGCAGGCGACGAACACGTCCACGGCTGTCTGCCGGCTCAACTGCGGATCGACCGGCTCATCGCCCAGGTGTATCAGCGTACGCTCGATCCCGATCGAGAAACCGACGGCAGGCGTCGAGGGACCGCCGCACTGTTCCACCAGGTGATCGTAGCGGCCGCCCCCGGCAACGCTGCTCTGCTTGCGATCGCTGCCAGCGGTGATCTCGAACGTCGTCCGCGTGTAGTAGTCCAGCCCGCGCACCAGCGTCGGGTCCGCCTGCACCGGCACGCCCAGCCGCTCCAGCGTGTCCAGCACGATGGCGTGGTGCTCCCGGCAGGCTCCGCACAGCCCATCGGTGATCGGGCGGAATCCCGCCAGCAACTGCTGGACCGCATCGTCCTTCGCATCGTACAGGCGCAGGGGATTGGTGTCGATGCGCGCGCGCAGCGGCTCCGGCACCTCGGCGATGCGACCGTTGAGAAACTGCTTCAGGTCTTCCAGGTAAGCCGGCCTGCACTCGCGACATCCGATGCTGTTGACCTTGACCAGCAGGCCCCGGGCATCGACGGCGTCGAACAGGGACATTGCCAACTGGATCACCTCGGCGTCGAGCACCGGCGAATCCGAGCCGATGGCCTCGACCCCCAGCTGGTGGAACTGCCGGTAGCGCCCGGCCTGCGGCCGGTCATGGCGGAACATGGGCCCCATGTAGAAGAACTTCAGGGTGCCGGGCTGCCGCTGCAGGCCGTTCTCCAGGTAGGCCCGCACCACGGAGGCCGTCATCTCCGGCCGCAGGGTCAGGCTCTCGCCGCCGTCCCGCGTCTCGAAGGTGTACATCTCCTTGTCGACGATGTCGGTCCCCGTGCCCACCGAGCGCAGGAACAGCGCCGTCGGTTCGATGATCGGCGTACGGATCTCGCCGTAGCCGTAGCGGCCCAGCACGCGCGCCCAGACGTCCTCACACCATCGCCAGCGTTCGATCTCCTCGAGGAAGATGTCGCGCGTGCCCTTCAGACGGTGGTACCTGATGTTCATGCCACCCTGCGCTTTGCGGCAGACTCCGGCCGCCGGCGCCCGCGGCGGGGCCCCATGCCCCGGCTCCGCCGGCCGTCGACCGCACTAATATGGCTCAAGGCCGGGGTCGGGGCCAATCAGCGGCGAAGTTGCCCCGTACGAGCTCGAAATCGGGTTCGATCAGGAGATTGAATCCGGCCAGCCCCAGGCAGGGCAGTGCGGCGGCCAGGCGGCGCTCGGCCGGGGTCAGGTCGGCCAGTTCACGCCCGATGCCCGACAACCGCTCACCCAGCGCCATGCGTTCGGCTGCCGGCACGCGACGGTCGGCCAGCACGACGAGGTCCGGCACCGGCACCGTCAGTTCGCGCACTGTCCAGGCTGCGGGATCGAGCAGTCCCTGCGCCAGGAACCGCTCGGCGTCCCACTGGCGCACGACAGCGAATGCGAAGGCCCCCAGCCGCAGCGCGTGCAGCACCGGACCGTGATCGTACGGATCCGGCCCCCAGGACACGCTGCCGGGGAGTCCGGCCGCCGATCCTGCTGCCGGCCGCAGGACGCCCGTGGCCGTGAGCGAGAGCGAGTCACCGAAGACGACGGCGCCGGGGCGGGTCAGCCAGGGCGTCGGGTCGCCGGCAGCCGCCACGCGCGACAGAAGGACCCCGTGCGGGCGCAGGTTGCGCGGCGCAGGGCGCCTGCCCGCCGCCACCGGGACCCAGACCGCAGGGTCCAGGCCCAGGGCGACGCCGTCCGGGCACACCAGGTAGTCGGGCCGACCGGAGGCCAGTTGCCGGAATTCCGGCAGCGTGCGGGCCACGACCAGCCGCGGGGCCTCCGGCCGCGCTGCCGCCAATACCGCGCCGAGCGCCGGCCAGACCTCACCGAGGCGACGCTCATCACCGGCGGGATCAAGCACGACCACGACCGGTGCGGCCGTGAGATGGACCGGCCGCGGCCACCAGACGGCGGCGGCGGCCAGCAGAAGCACGCCGAGGGCCGAAGCCCAGGCCACGAGCCGACCGCCATTGCTCCGCGCCTCACTCACGCGCGCGGCTTCCGTCCGCAGTGACGGGCGCCGCCGCGCCCACGACAACCTGGAACTGCGCGGGATCCAGGCCGATCACCATGACCCAGTCCGGCGCCTGCACATCACCGGGCAGCAGGTGCAGGCCGGGCGCCAGCCCCTTTGCGGCCACCGTGACCCGGACACGCGCCGGGGACAGAGCCAGCAGCGAGTCGGCCACGCCACGGACCAGGACATCCACGCGCGCCGGCGAGACGCCCACCTCGAGGCCGTCGCCGGCGAGCGCCCGCACCGGTACGTCAGCCAGCGTGCGTTCGGCGAGCAGGCCCACGCTGTAAGCGACCTTCACCTCGGGTACGTCCAGCAGCAGGTGGCTGTCGGGCGGCAGCAGGGGCAGCGTCAGTTCGCCGGCTCCCTCGAGCCGCGACAGGTCCAGGGGCGCCGTGCGCACCAGGGGTCGATCCGGGAAATAACGCGCCGGCCCCGTGACACGGATCGAGTCGGGACGGGCCGCCGGCGCCGTCACGTAGCCGTAGCCCGAAGGCAGGCTGCCGACGGTCGTCAGCTCCACCGGCAGCCGGCGCGAGAGTTCACCGTCGATGCGAACCGTCAGCCGATCGGGCTCGACGACCTGCGTCACGGCGAGTTCGCTGACCACGTCTCCTGGCCCGAGGACCACCGTGAACGCACGCCCCGGCTCCCGCTCCGTCAGGTCGAGGGTGACGGTACCCACAGGCTGCTGCAGGTAGCGATGGGCCAGCAGGCGCAGCTTGCTCCCGCGCAACCGCACCGATACCCCGGCGGGCAGGGCGCTGCCGACGATGGTCTGCCCTTCGGCCAGACCGACGACGCGCAGCGGAAGCCGCGCCACCTGCTCCACGGTGGCTGTCGACGCCACCTGGATCCAGATCACGATCGCCACGACCAGGCAACTGAGCTTCAGGCCAATGCGGCTCATGGTCGCGCCCCGGCACCCGGCAACCGCAACCGCTGCCCGATGCGCAGTTCGCGCTGCCGCACGCTCAGGTTGTTGCGACGAGCGATCTCGTTCATCGTGGTGCCGTAGCGGTCGGCCAGCTTCCACAGGCTGTCGCCGCTGCGCACGCGATACATGGTCTCCCAGCGCTCGCTCTCCGAGCGCGCGGCGACCACCGGCGCCGTGCGCGTCCGTGCCGGCGCCGTGCCGGCGCGCCAGTCCTGGATCCCGGCCACGATGGCGGTCGCGAGCCGGCGCCTCCCGGCGGCATCTCCCAGCAGCCGGTAGTCCTCCTGGTTCGAGAGGTAGGCCACCTCGACCAGCGCCGACGGCATCGCCAGGTTCTTCAACACCTGGAAGCCCGCCTGCTTCACGCGCCTTCCGGCGACCACGCCGCTGCGGTCGGCGGCCGTCAGCAGCGATGCCGCCAGCCGCCCGGAATCCTGCAGCACGCGCGTCATCTTCAGGTCCATGAGGATGTCGACGACAAGGTCCGCATGTTCCTCGCCCGGAGTCAGGCCGACCAGGCCGGCCGCATTCTCCTTGTCCGCCAGCTCGCGCGCTTCGCGATCGGTCGCACCCTGCAGGGACAGGAAGTAGACCTCCATGCCCGACACCGCCGGCCGCGGGTGCGTGTTGCAATGCACGGACACGAACACATCGCCCTTCTGCTGCCGCGCGATCTCCACGCGCTTGCCCAGCGGCACGAACCGGTCGCGGTCGCGCGTCAGCACGACGCGGTACCCGGGAATCTTCTCCAGCTGGCGCGCCATCTCGCGGCCGATATCCAGGCAGATGTCCTTCTCCTGCAGCGAACCGCGGATCGCACCCGGGTCGTTGCCGCCATGCCCGGGGTCGATGATGACCACGAACGGCTCGTCGTCGTTCGCGAATCCGGCGCCCTCATCCCGACGCGACGATGCATCGGGATCCGTCTCCGTGGCCGCGACCTCTCCACCGCCGCATCGGCCGCCGCATCCCCGGGAGCGGTGACCGGCGCCACCTCCGCCTCCGGCGGGTTTGCGCGGGCACTGTCGTCCGACACAGTCGCGGCGCCGGCACCTGACGTCTCGCCGCCTTCTCCATCGACCAGCGGCACCACCCTGCCCGCCGCGGCAACCTGGACCTCGCTCGACCCAGACGGCATCGACCCGTTCGCTGTCGACCCGTTCGCTGTCGACCCGGACGTTGCCGAAGCACCGCCCGCCGCAACACCCGCCGCGCTGCCGCCCAACCCGGCTTCACCGCCGGGAACGGCCAGGTCGGCGGCGGCCAGCGGAGCCGGTTCGACGATGGGCGGCGGTGTCCCCCCGCCGCGGATGATGTCGATCACCACGCGATCCGGCTTGCCGCCGGAAGGCGGCAGGGAAAAGGCACGGAACTCGCGGCGCCCCGTCAGGTCGATGACGATCTGCGCCCGCCCGTCGCCGGCATTGCAGCGGATCCTTTCGACGAGCCCGTCACCGACGGCACGGTCGCCGCCGCCGACAAAGACGGCGCCCTGCAGGTTGACGGCGATGCGATCGGGGCCTTCCACCCGGCGCACTTCGTAGGAGCACGCACGGTCGAGATCCACCACGATGCGGGTATGTTCGGGGCCGGTGAAATGTCGGAGCCGCAGGATGCGCGCGCCATCGGCGGCGACAGCGGCACCGGCCGCCAGCAGGAAGGCAACCGCCAACGCGGCGGCCAGAGGGTGGCCCCGGAATCGAACGGCCGCCTGGCGCGGCATAGCCATGGTCCTGCGCTCCTTCGGCCTGTGGGCCCGGGGCCGGACGACGCCGGCCTCCCTGCCGGCCGCAGACCCGGCCAGCAGGCACGATACCACAGGCCGGCGGCGGCAGCCAAGCTCATTGCCGAAAGTCAGTACATTCAGGCCCGGGAGCGATACAGCGCCGCGTCAGCGGCCGGCGACCCTGATCTCAGAAAGGTAGGACCGGGGATTGACCGCACGCCCGTCGACACGGACCTCGTAGTGCAGGTGAGGCCCCGTCGATCGCCCGGAGTTGCCGGAGCGGGCGATCACTGCCCCCACCCCGACCACATCGCCAGGACGGACCAGGGTCCGTCCCAGGTGCGCGTAGACAGTCTGCAGCCCGTGACCGTGGTCGATCTTGACCAGCAGCCCCAGCCCTGCCTGCCGCTCCACGACGGCAACGGTGCCGGCAGCGGTCGCCTGCACCGGTGTCCCGACGGGAAGGCTGAAATCGACGCCGCGGTGAAAGGCGCGGCGACCGGTGAACGGGTCGCGCCGCGGTCCGTACCATGAGCTCGTCCAGCCGACGGTGCAGGGCGCGATCGAGGGGATGCGTGCCAGCGCCTCTTCACGGGACGCCATCGTATCCAGCATCGCCTCGAAGCCGAGACGCTGCGAGCGGGCCAGGGCAGCCAGCCGGTGCGGGTCATCCGCCGCGAAATCGTCGGCACCGTACTGCGGCAGGTCCATCTCGACAGCGACGCGATCGTGGACGGCCGCCAGGTCGAGCACTTCCTCGGCCAGCGCTTCCATCTCGAGGTCAAGGCCGACCATGGTAGCGCGCAGCGCGGCATTCTCGCGCGCCAACGGCGCGTTGCCGCCGAGCCAGGCCGGCCCCGCGCCCAGCGCCATGAGGATAGCCACGGTGGTCGCTGCCGGGGTCCCGATGCAGGCCGCCAGCGCCGCCCAGACCGGCACCGAGACACGGCGCGTGCCACCTTCAGGGGCGGGCAGGTAAACGGTGGCACAACTGCGCCGGAGGTTCATGCCGCTTCCCGGATTGGGGGGAACGCGCTGGCCGGCGCACGGGCCTGCCCGCCGGCAGGCCTGACGCCTCCTGATCACGCCTGACCAGCAACCCCCGGGCCGCCTGGACCCGGCCCGCCGGATCGTATCGTAACCTCCTGGCAAACAACAAAATGGCCCGCGGCCGCCCCAGGGCGGCCGCGGGCCCCTGCTTCGGTACCCGGCCGCGGGCCGGGCAAACCGCCGTCTGCGATCAGTAGTAATCCTGCAGGACGACATGGCTGCTGCTTTGCCGCAGCTTGCCCAGCGCCTTTTCCTTGATCTGCCGGATACGCTCGCGCGTCAGGCCCAGACGTTCGCCGATCACCTGCAGCGTCTGCGCTTCCTCCCAGCCGAGGCGGAAGTACATCACCACAACCTGGGCCTCGCGCTCCGAGAGCACGGCCAGGCATCGGCGCACGTCCTCACGCAGGCCGCGCTCGAGCACGGCGGCGTCCGGAGATGCCTGCGTGGTGTCCTCGATCACCTCGGCCAACGGGCGGTCCGAGCCGTCCGCGCCGACATCGTCGAGCGCCACCTCGGTATGGTCGGCCTTCAGCGCCTGCAGGACTTCCGAGCGCTTGAGACCCAGATGCTCCGCCAGCTGGCCCGGCCGCGGATCCGTCATCCCCTGCTGCTGCAGTTGCACCCGCGCCCGGTTGATCTTGATCAACACCGCGGTCTGGTTCTGCGGCAGCCGGATCGTGCGGGACTTGTCGAGCAGGGCCTGCATGATCGACTGCCGGATCCACCACACGGCATACGAAATGAAACGGTAGCCCCGCTCCTCATCGAAGCGATGCGCCGCCTTCAACAGTCCGAGGTTACCCTCGTTGATCAGGTCGGAGAGCATCAACCCCTGGTTCACATACCGCTTGGCCACCGATACGACAAAGCGCAGGTTGGCCCGAACCAGCGTCTGCAGAGCTTCCTCGTCGCCGGCCCGGATGCCCCGGGCCAGTTCGAATTCCTGCTCACGCGTCAGCAGTTCATAGCGGTTGATGTCCCGGAAGTAGACCTCGAGTCCCTTCTCGTGCATCGCCGGTAGGAAGTTGCGTTTGCCGGCCATGGCCGTCCCCCTCCTGCCAGTGTGGGGCACCGTCAGTTCTCGACCCCGGCGCGCCGGGGTTCCACCTGCACGTAACGTTCGACGTCCCCCGTCCTGACGAGAACGGTCAGGGGCGCCGGAACCGCCACATGCTCCGTACGGACCTGCTCCCAGGCAGCGAGGTCCCCTATCTTCCTGCCATCGACAGCCGCCAGCACGTCTCCCGGGCTGATGCCCGCGGCCGCGCCCGGCCCGTCCTCCGCAACGGCAACGACCATGACGCCGGTCGTCGCCGTCACACCCAACAGGTCCTTGAGGCGCGCCACGCGCCCATCGGCGCCGTCCAGCGCCGCCACTTCCAGGCCCAGCCACGCCGGGGCGGCGACAGCGGCCTCGCCGCCCTTCGCTTCCACCGACGCATCGACCGGGGTCACATTCAGCGACTGCTCGCGACCCTCGCGCACCAGCTTCAGGGCGACCGGCGCCCCGGGCGCCGACTCGGCGATCCGGAACTGGAGCTGCCGGTTCGAAACGGCAGGCTTGCCGGCATAGTGCGTGATCACGTCGCCGGGCTGCACACCGGCCTCCGCAGCCGGCGAGCCCTGTGCCACCTTCAGCACCCGCACGCCGCCGGCCGGCTCCCCGGCGCGTTCCTCGCCGACCACCGTCACCAGGTCCTCGGTCCAGATGCCGAGGTAGCCGCGCACCACACGCCCGTTCTCGCGCAGTTGCCGATAGACGCCGCGGGCGAGGTTGCTCGGGACGGCAAAACCGATCCCCTGCCCGCGCTCGCTGATCGCGGTGTTGACGCCGATCACGCGCCCGCGGGCGTCCACAAGCGGACCGCCGCTGTTGCCGTGGTTGATCGAGGCATCGGTCTGGATGAAGTCCTGGTACCGCGGGGTCTGGCCGCCGATCAGCAGGTCGCCACGTCCCTTGGCGCTGACGACGCCCGCGGTCAGCGAGCTCTCGAGATTGCCGAACGGGTTGCCCACCGCGATGGCCCAGGCGCCCACTTCCAGCGCGTCGGAATCGCCGAACTCCAGCGTCGGCAACGCCTGGCCGGCGGGCTCGATGTGCAGCAGCGCCAGGTCGGTGGCCGGGTCGGTGCCGACCAGCTTCGCGCGGAATTCGCGCTGCTCGCCGCCGAAGCGGACGAAGATCTCGTCAGCGCCGTCGATCACGTGGTGATTGGTCAGGATATCCCCGCCCGCAGCGACGACGAAGCCCGAGCCCGTCGATGGCGACTCGAAACGCCCGCCCTGTCCCTGCTCGTCCGGGAAGAACTGCCGGAACATCTCCTGAAGCGGTCCGGTGCCCATGCCCTCGGCATTGACGGCGCGCACGGTGCGGATGCTGACCACGGCGGGGCGTACGAGGCGTCCGACCTCGACGAAAGGCGATTCGGCGCCGCCTGGCGCCGCGGCAGCGGTGCCTCCAACGACGGCCAGCAGTAGCGCGAGCACCAGGGACGCCAGCACGACCAGCCCGAACGACACAAGGGCGCGTTGGCCCTCCCTCTCCACAACCTGAAGTTGCGGGGCCGGAGTGCAGACGCGCCCATCACGGCGGCGGGACTCCCTGGATGGGACGTGCCGCCGACAGTCGAGCTGTCGTTGTGTCTCGTTCAGCCTCACGTGCTCACCGTCCGTGGGGGGTGGACCGGTGAAGGGGTGAGGCACCGGTCCGGCGGCCGACTGGTCCAGCGACCCGTCCAGCCTGTCCGGACCCAACAGGGAATCCGGTCACGATCCTATGATAACTTGGAACCGGGTGTCAATCGGAAAATTCGGGGCTACGATCTCCACTTTGGGCAGCAGGCGGATCCGACCGCGGCCCACCTTCATCGCCAGCCTCCCAGGAGGCCTCCTGCTGCCTGCGCCCGGCATATTCCTGCCGGATACCGGCGATCTCCTCGTCCTTCAGGTCCCGCTCCCGTTCCAGGTCGGTCACTTCCGCCATGATTGCCGTCACGCGGGGGTCGGCAAGAATATCCTCGCGTCCGGCCCGGAGCCCTTCGCAGACCAGGCCTCCGAGCTCCGCCAGGCGTCGCTCGATCTCGCGCCCGATCGCGAACTTGTCGTAGCGGCGCGAAGTCACCTTGGCTGCTTCCGCGGTCTTCTCCGCAGCAACGGCGCACCAGTCCGCGAAACTGCGCTTGACGTCATCCATTCCCGACATCGCGTTCCTCCCCGTCAGTGCCGGAGCGTTTCCGGTTGCCTTCGGCCCCGTCGCCGACCACAATGCGCGCCATGACGCACACGACGCAAGCCCCGGTCATCTTCGTGGCCGACACGCATTTCCACCTGCGCCCCGGCGTGGCCGAAACCCGGCGCCTGGAGCGGTTCCTCGAACTGTGCCACCGGGCCCGCGGCGTCGGCCACCTAGTCCTGCTCGGTGACATCTTCGACTTCTGGTTCGACTACCCCCACTTCCGCCTGCGCGGCTACGAGGAGGTCCTGCAGGCGCTCGATGCCGTGCGAGCTTCGGGCACCGAAATCCACTTCGTGGGCGGCAATCACGATATCTGGGCCACCGGATACATGCAGGAGCGCTACGGCTGCGCCGTGCGGCCACCGCAGAGCCGACTCGTCGCCGGGGGCCGCAGGATCCTGCTCTGCCACGGCGACGGGATGCTGAAGCTCGACTGGGCCTACGGTGCCTTCAGGTCGCTGGTGCGCGCGCGTGCGGGCATCGCCCTGGCCAAGGCCCTTCACCCGGAAATCCTGTTCGCGCTCAGCACCTGGCTGAGCGGACGCAGCCGCTGCGCAACCCGCGACGAGGCCACCGTCATCGAGACGCGCGCCGCCGCCTGGCTGGCCAAGCAGCCCCCGTTGACGACGACCGACGGCGAGTGGGACCTGCTGGTCATCGGCCACGTGCATCACGGGTTCATGACCGCCGACCGCGGCCGGACGCTGGCAGCGCTTCCGGGGTGGCTGGACCCTCTGGGCTATGCGGTCCTGCAGGATGGCGAACTGCGCCTTCTCGATTTCGACCGCGACCCCTGGCCGCTTCCCGCCGCCCCCTCGCCACTCAACCCTTCCAGGCCACCCTACCAGGCCACCACCAGCGCGAACTTGTGTCCGTCATCGAAGCCCGAGACCTTCGACTCCTCGAACGCGTAGTCGATACCCAGGCGGCCCGTGCGGAAGCCGGCCCCGGCGGTGAGCCCCTGGTTGTCGTAGTTCAGCCGCGTGCCCGCGCGCAGTGCGAACTCGCCCAGCAGGCGGTACTCGACGCCGAGGTGCGTCTTCTCGCTGTTGTCGTTGGGGAACACCATGTCGGCAGCCATGGTCAGGCGTCCCTTGAGCAGGTCCGAGGCCGGCGTCCAGGCAGCGCCGACGCGCGCGGCCGTGGGCAGGTCGAACGGCTCTTCGCGCAGGTTCATCTGCCCGCCCACGTTCGTCAGGCTGGCGCCGAAGACGAGCCCTTCGATGAGCGCCCTGTGCGTCAGGAACAGGTCGAAGGCCAGGCCCGAGTCGGAGTAGAGATCGATGGTCTCGTAGATGAACTTGGCCGTGGCGCCGGCCGCGAAACGGTCACCCAGGGCCCGGGAATACGACAGGCCGATGGCCACGTCGTACGGCCGGAAGGTACCCTCGGGAATGCCCACCTCGTCCTCGCCGCGCCGGACCAGTTCCTCGGAATAGAATCCGCTGAACAGCAGGCCGATGACACCGCCGCCGGCGCGATGGGAGACCGCCGCCGCCTCGTGATTGAACCCGCCGAGGTAATCGTAGTGCTGCAGCAGCAGGTCCGTGCCGCGGTCCATCAGCGCGTTGTTGGCGGGGTTCCAGAAGAGCGCCGCGGCACCCTCGCTCGAGGCCACGCCTGCCCCGCCCATGGCTGCTTCGCGCGCGCCGATGCCCATGCGCAACGAGAGCATGCCGACATCGCCGGGATCGGCGGCACGAGCCAACGGCGCGGCCACAAGCAGCCCCGCCCACGCGCAGGCGATCATCAGTTTCGTGCGGACCATGGTCTCCCTTTCCGGTATGCGGACGGCATCAATGCGCGACCGCGAACGTCACCACGCTGACATCCGAACCGCCGGCGTCGTCGCTGACGACCAGACGGCAAAAGTACATGCCCGAAGCCACACCCGTGAGGTCGACTTCCAGGCTGAAGGGCTCGACAGCCGCAACATCCTGCCACGGTGTTTCCACGACCTGCTCGCCGCCCAGGTCATGGATCGTCACCCGCGCGCGACCCGAAGCACGAACATGCGCGCGAACGCCCAGGGTGCCACCGGTCAGCGGATTCGGGTAACAGAAGTGGCTGCCCGGGACGAGGCCGACCCCGGCCGCCACCGCAGGCACGCCGATGAAGCCGGCGGCATCCCACGCACCGGAGCGCCACGCGGAGCCGCCCCACATCGGCCATCGGGACGCCAGGCTCGCCACGTCGTGCCAGACCGCGATCTCCGAGGCCGCAGAGGTGACCAGCTCGGCGCCGCCATCGGCATTGCCGACCAGCCGCGCGAAGGATCCGACCGCCGCCAGGTCCGCATCGGCGCCGCCGCCGAACATCCCGAGCGAAGGCGTACCCGCGCACGCAGCAGGCCCCTGCAGCGGCCACCCCGACACTTCCTCGCCGCGGGCGCCGCGCACCAGGAGGCGCCCGTCGGTCGCGCTGAAAAGGTAGTGTTCGCGACCGTCCGGCGCATCCACGATCCGCGCCATCAGCACGCCAGCAAGACCGCCAACGGCGGCCGTCGTCGTGCGTGGCCAGCCATCGAGATAATCGCCGCCCTGCCCGATGCGCGCCAGCTGTTCACCACCAAAGACGGCCCCCCCCGGCGAAACCGGTCCCGTCAGTCCGACATCACCAGGCCAGGCATAACCGCCCGAGGCCACGTTCCGTGATGCATCCAGGACCACCGTCTCGCCGGTCCCGGCTGCGTACGGGACCATCACGAAAACCTGCGGCGACGCGCCAACAGTTCCGGTGACGAAACCGGCCATCGCCGGCCACGGCCCCGGCACACCGCGCAACGCTACCTCCCCCACTTCCGGCGTCGACGGCAACGGCTCGGCAGCCAGGTCGATCACCGCGAGCCGGCCACTGCCGGCCACCGTATCGGCGACACACACCAGGAGCCACGTCCCGAATACCTGCGGCACCGACGTCACATGCCCGGTGCCCAGCGTGATCTCCCGCTCCAGGTCGCCGTCCGCGCCGCCGCGGAACTCGAGACCGCACGCGCCCTCGCGCGCCCAGGCGACGACTGCCGTCACGCGCGCCGCCGGATCCCCACGAAGGGATTCGGCTTCCGTCGGCAGCAGGACGACCGCCTGCGAACAGCCGGCAACATCCGCATACAGCCCGTGGTCCGCGGCGCCGAGGTCCCGGACGGCGGAACCATCGGCCTCGAAGGCATACAAACCCTCGGTCGAGGCAACGACGATCTCGGGCACGCCGTCCCCGTCGACATCGCCGGCGGCAGCCGGCAGGAGCCAATCCACCGTTGCGTTGGCGCGAAGGCCGGTAGCCAGCGGCTCCATGGTCGCAGCGTGGTCGTCGCGGTCGAGGAACTCGTCCAGACCGCCGGTGAAGGCCCACACCGCCCCCTGCCTGTCGGCAATGACGATCTCCTGCCCGCCGGCTCCGTCCAGATCGACAGCCATCAGATGGGAGCCGGTCAGGTCCACGCCGGCCGGAAGCGCCCTCCTGGCGGCCGGCAACCGTTCGCCTTCGCCGCTGACTGCGCGTTCCAGCACGAAGGTCATGGTGTCGGCGTAGTCGTAGCCCGGGTAGGTGAACTCGCCCACCACGACTTCGTAGGCCGCCGAATCCCGCACGACATTGCTGAAGTCGCGCATGACGACACCGGTCGCCAGCCCGCCGTTCGAGCGCGTGTCCGGGCGTGTGTCCGGCCCGAAACGGTGGTTGTCCTCGCCGCGGAAACTGTCGTCGTCGCCGCCCAGCTGCCAGGCCGACGGCTCGCTCGAATCGAGGTCCTGCACGCCGTCCGCTTCCTCGAGGTCGACAGCCTTGTGCGCCGGGTCGGCGTTGAAGAGGTTCGCGGTGCCACCGAAGACCGCCGCGATCACGCCCTCGTCGATGTGCCAGACGTAGACGCCGCTGCCGGCGCCGAGTTCGCCCACCTGGCGCGCGTTGTTCTCGCTCATCGCGAAATCCCACTCGGCGCCGCGCAGGTCCTCATGCGTGTCCGTGGCAGGATCGAATTTGCCGGTGGGCGTCCCGTCACCGTTAGCGGAGTTGTCATCCCAGAAATCCGGCAGCCCGTTCCCGTTCAGGTCGCCCGGGAAACCGAAGCGGCGATTGCCGTCGGGATCCTGCAGGCGATATTCGGCCAGCCAGTACTCCTGCCCCGTGATGTCGATGCGCGCGCAGGCCAGCCCGCCCGCCACGTCGGCAGCCGGCGTCAAAGCAATGGTGCCGCCCGCATCAGGGTTTGCGCTGTAGGGCGCCAGCCAGCCCATGAGGAGCTTGTTGAGCGGGCCGGGCTGCGGCGGGATGAACCCCAGCCCCACGAACAGCCCGTAGCCCATGAGATCGTACTGACCCACACCCTGACTGTCCGGGCGCCCGGACGGCGTGAAATCGCTGAGCGACAGCATGCCCAGGTGAAGGCCGAACTCGAAGCAGTAGATGCCGAGCGAACCGAAACCGCCGCGAAAGGTCCCGAAGGGATCCTGCTGCGCCGTCTCCGGCAGCACCAGAACGCGGTCGATGCCGGTGCCCGGTGCAAATCCCGCTGCCGGCAGGTACGGCTGGGCCAGCAGGGAGTCCTGCCAGGCGGACTCGAAGTCGGCGGGATTGAGGTAGGTGCTGTAGATCTGCTCGGGACTGTCGCCGAGAATGTCGGTTTCCTCGCCCGCACCGGCATGAACCAGCACGACCGTGTCGTAACGCGTGAAATCGATCTCCTGGTCGAGGCTGTCGACAACGTCCGCCGCCAGGGCCACCGGCTGGTCACCGAGCGTCGGGTGGTTCCCGTACCAGGACATGGGATGCGGCAGGTTGACGGTACGCGGATGCACCGTCACCCGGATCTCGAGCGCGCCACCGCTGACGTCGGCGAAGTAGGCGGCCACGTCCTGGAGCTTGTGGTGCAGGAAGACCGAATCGTGTGCCGCATAGTGCCGGTCGGTCTGGCGCGGCGGCGGGAACGTGCCGGCGACCTGTCCGTGGCGCCCGAACAGGAGGCTGTCGGCGAAATCGCAGCTGATGACGATCGTCTCCAGCGCGGCGGGAGCCTTTTGCGCGGCTGGCCGCCGGCCGATGCCCGACAGGGCCTCGGCACGCAGGGGCGCGCTCCGTTCCGCAAGCAGGCGCGCGACCGGCTCGGGCAACAGTCCGGTGCCAGCGGGACGGTCCGGGACCGCTCCGGCGATGCCGGGCATCAGCAACGCCGCCAGCAGCGCCGGTACGATGGCTCTCATGGAATACGCGCCCCTTCCCGGCCACCGTCAGGGCCGTCGTCCGCGATCGCAGATTGTTGTCGGCGCGCATTGTAGACGCCCGGAACCGCCCCGGTCAATTGCGCGGTCACCCCGGCGCCGGGACGGCGCGCGGGGTGGCCATGCTTCCGAAGATATTGGGAGAGCCCGACGTGGTACCTGTCACCCCTGATCGACATTCCCTCGCCGGACCCTCCCGTCAATGCTGGTGTCCCCGCCTGCCCGGTGCGCCGCTATTCCCGCACGGCTGCCAACCACTTCGAGAATCCGCGCCGCCCCGGCCGACGGGAGATGGGGGGAAGATCACCAGCACACGACTTCCTGCATCCTGTTCCTATTTCCTGGCCGCATTCGGCGACCGCCGTGCCGCATTGTCAGCCGGCTTGGCATCGTCCGCTTTCGGTGCTTCCCGCTCCTCGCCGCCACGCGCGCGGGGTGATTCCTGGCGCCGCACCGGTTCCTGCCGGGCCGGCGCCGGCGCGGGCGTCGACTCCCGGCCCTGTCTGGGCGCTTCCCGGCTGGGCTGCGGCGCCACCTGGCTGCCCCGCCTCGAGTCATCGGACTTGCGCGAGCCACTGTCATTCGCCCGCGGGGCTGCACCTTCACGGTTCGACGATTCGGCCGGCTGACGACGCTGGCCGCCGTCACGTCCGGGTCGTGCTTCGCTGCCCCCGCGCGGGCTTTCCGCCGGGGCCGATCCCCGGTTGTCGTCGGCACCTTCGGTACGCGAACGCACCGGACGGTCGGGCCGCGTGTTGCGTTCGGAGGGCTGGTTGCTGCGACCGGTCGTGCTGTTCCAGACCCGGGAGCCGCGCTGGCGCGGGTTGAGCGCGCGAACTCCATCGCGATCGCCGTCACGCTGCGAGCCCGTGTCCCCCGGACGGACGGTGCCCGTCTCGGCGGGTCGGCGTGAACCGTTGTCGGCGCCACGAGCGACCGGCCGCACCGGGGTTATCCGCGCTTCCTGGTCGCCACCGGCCGCGGTGTGCCGACGCGTCGGCTTGTCGGGACGCGAACCGGCATCGGCCCGCGAGTCGCCACTGCTGCCCGGCCGGATGCGCAGGCCGCCACCCCGTCCGGACGACGCCGCCGGCGTGTAGCGTTCGACCTTGCGCGCCAGGGGCTTGTCGCCGCGGGCGACCGTCACGGGACTCGCCCCATTGACGATACGCTCGCTGCCCTTGCCGCCACGCCCGGCCAGGGGCCGCCTGGCCACCATGGCGTCGCGTTCGTTCGGCTCAAGCCGCGTGCGGGTGACCTGCCGCGTGACCGTGTCATGCTCCCGCGACTTCCGGACGGCCACCGAATCGCCGTGCCGGTTGAGCGGGTGGTAGCGGCGGCCGCCACCTTCCCAGCCCGTCCCGCAGCCACCGCGGTAGTAGGGCGAATCGTACCAGGTGTAGCAATCCCAGTAGGAGCTGCGCCAGCCCTGCCAGGGCGCGCACACGTACCAGGGGTCGTACCAGAAATTCACCCACGGGCGCCACGTCCAGGGATCCACATAGACGTAGACGGGATTCCAGTACACCGGATAGTAGCCGTAGCGCGAGTACCAGTTGTTGCTCCAGTTGTAGTCGTAGTCGATGTCGAGCGTGCAACTGCCGGCGTACGGATCATAGCGAGGCGAGTCGTCGGTATGGCACTGCATGCAGAGATACCGCGGATGGTCCACAACGCGGTGCACGTAGTAGCGCGCGTGGTTCGTGATCACGTGGTCGGCGGAATTCTCCAGCCCGGTGACCGCATAGTTGACTTCGTTCATCGCCAGGAACGGGTCGCCGGCCACGTGGAAGTCGTAGCGGCCCCGGTCTTCGTCACCGAGGAAATCGAGTTCGAGCGGGCGCAGGTCGAACGGGTAGCGTGAGACCACGGCCTGCACATAGCCCTCGCCCTCCGATTCATCGATGCGCAGGGCTGCGGACTCCCGCCCGGGCAGCCGGTATTCGTGGCCGCCGAAGACAAAGCCGTCGTCGAGGCGATCGCGGGGCCAGAGCACGGTGACCAGTCCATCGGTGTCAATGCGATAGACCACCGCGTAGGCGTCCTCGTTCGTCTGGAAAACAACACGCTGTTCGTCGCCGCGCCGGTAGACTTCGTCCTCTTCACGGTCGAGCCACACCGACACGCGGAGCGACTGCGCTCCATAGTCGTAGTCGTCTTCGCTCGTGGCCGCGCGGCCGTAGTCTTCACGCGAGCGCTCGGCCTGGTACTGGCCTGCCCCGTCGGGCTGCGCCAGTCCGATGCCCGCCCCCAGCCACAGGCACAGACCCAGGCCCAACGCCGTCGCGTGCCTGCCGCGGACCAAATACCGGCGCTGACGCTGCGATTGTCGTTTAGCTGATGTCCCATGACTGCGCCCCTTTCCATTCCCTGACCCGGACTACAGGCTGATGAGTCGCGGACCGTCCGTCTCCTGCCCGCGGTCGCCTGACGGCGCCGACAATTCGGGCAGGTTCGCGATGAGCTGGTAAGCCCAGATGATGTTCACCACACCGGAACCGATGCTGTCGACGCCGAACTTCGCGAAATGAACCGTGCCCGGGCCCGTCGTGATCTCGGCGACATACACATGGCCGGCCACGAGTTCCATGGTGCCGGTTGCCGAGTAGCCGTTGACCGGCGCCCAGGTGACGCCCTCGAAGAGGACATTGCCGAACCCGTCATTGAAGTCACCGAGGTCCTGCAGCCGGACATGATTGCCGCCGCGGGTGACGAACGGTGTTCCGCTGCTGAAGAACACCTCGATGTCGGCGAGAAGGATCTCGACGCCCGGCGTGACGCGCCCGTAGTTCAGCTGGCCCGGACTCGCCGCTGCGCGGGCGAATACGAAGCCGTAGCCGGTGGCACCGACGGCATTGCCGTCGAAGATCGCCAGCGGCACGAACCAGCCATCGTTGTCCAGCGGGCTCATGGGCAGCGGAGCGTCGACAACGAACTCGTAGCTGAGCGCGCTGCGATCACCGGCCGCATTCACCGAGGCAACGGCGTATTCGTACTGCGATCCGTTCGTCACGTTCTCGTCGACATACCAGTGCAGGCCCGAACCGGAATCGTAGTTCTCGTCCCAGTCGATCGTCGCGACCGGGACCGGGTCGAAGGTCCGGTTGGGGTTGTTCTCGTCGCCGAATTCGTAGTAGCGCCGATAGACCTCGTAGGAGACAAGATGCTCGTTGTAGGCGCCGTCGTACGGCGAGTACACCAGGTCGTTCCACTGCACGATCACATAGCCGTCGCCGCTGATGCTGTGCACGCCGGTCGGCACCACGGGCGGCGGCAGGTCCGCGCAATTGAGGCAGTCGTCGTCGGAGCAGCCGGCCAGGAAAAGTCCGGCTCCCAGAACCGCCATCAGGATCATGGCTCGCGCCGACCGCCTCGCTGTACGGCCTGCGCGCTGTCCGGTCGCCATCTCGTTCGCCTTCATCGTGCTCCTCCTGGCCGGCTGGATCGTTCGCCATAGTTGCTGAGGCAGGGTTCGTGCCACGGCCCTCGACGGCACGATCAATCCCCACATCGGCTCGAACCGCCTGCCAGCGGCCTGCGCACACCCACGTAACCTGTTATCTATGAGTAAGATCCATTCGCGGCGGGCCGGCCGCGCTGGCTGCGGCCCGGGATCGTGGCGCACCCTGGGCCGGATGGCAGGACAATACTGGCTGTGCGCGATATGGGACAGAATCCCCTTTTGAGGACGTCCCTCGGCGCTTGTTCCCAAAAAGTGAACCCGGCGGTGCAGGCCGCCGGGTTCCAGGATCCAGGCGCGTGGTGCCGAATCCTGCAAGGAAAAGAGCCCCACCTTGCGGTTCGCCGGATTCGAGGCTCGCCTCCCCGGCCCCGGCTGGGGCTCTTGCAAAACTTCTTCTTGAGCAAACTCGCTGTCAGGTCGCGCTGTCGTGAATTCGTGTTCCGGGAGAAGAGGGTCCTGATCCTCTTACGCCGTCCTGTCGGGATGATCCAGACCCCACCTCTTTCACATCCCCCGAGCGGCCTTCTCGATGAGAACCCCTGCCTTGCGGCCGGAATGGACTCAATTCTCCCGAGAACACGAAATTCATCTGCGTCATGAAGAGGATCCCTGTTGCTCACCCCTTCGCTTCCTCCTAAAGCAGTTGCCGTACCAATGTCGGCCTCTCGGCAAAAATGTTTCAACTTACTGCAGGACAACGTGTTACGCTGGAATAGAAACGCACTGTTCCGGGCGTCCCAGGGGCTGACTATTAACAGAATTTACAGAGCGATGACGGCCCTCATCAACTCATTGCATCCCAACAGGTTGGACTATAAAAAAAATTCCCCGCCAGGCGCGGGGCTCAGCCGGGGTTTGCTATCGGGATGACGAGGTCAGGCGTCTTCCTGCAGGCCGTACAGGCGCGCCTTCTTCAGCAGGTTGGGATAGCTGATGCCCAGATCGCGAGCGGCCTGCGACTTGTTGCCGCCGGCACGCTGCAAGGCTGCCCGGATTTCGCGGCATTCGACTTCGGCCAGCGTGTCACGCAGGGAGGCCGCCTGCCCGCGCCCGGCCGCGGAGCGGGGGGCGCTGGCGTGGAATTCGGCCGGCAGGTGCTCCAGGCGCAAGGTCCCGGAACCGCTGGCGAGGACGATGGCGCGCTGCAGCGTCTTCTCGAGCTCACGCACGTTGCCCGGCCAGGGATGGCGCACAAGGCCTTCCATGAAGCGGTGGTCGACATCCGGCTGCTGGATACCGAGCTCCCGGCTGAACCGCGCCACGAAATGCGAGGCCAGCAACTCGACATCATCCGGGCGCTCCCGCAACGGCGGGATGACCAGCGGGAAATCGAGCAGCCGGTAGTAGAGATCCTCGAGGAAGGCGCCTTCACGCGCCAGTTGGTGCAGGTCGTTCTTCGAGGCGCAGATCACGCGAACGTCGACGCGGAACTCCTGGTTCGAGCCGACGGGCCGCACGACCTTGGTATCCATGAAGTGCAACAGCTTGCCCTGCATGCTGAACGGCATCTTGCCGATCTCGTCCAGGAACACGGTGCCGCCCTCGGCCTCGGCAAGCAGGCCCTTCTTGTCGGCGTGGGCCCCGGTGAAACTGCCGCGCTTGTGGCCGAACAGCTCGCTCTCGAGAAGGGTCTCGGGAATCGCGGCACAATTGATGGCCAGGAACCGCTGGCCCGCGCGACGGCTGAGCGCGTGGATCGAGTAGGCCAGGAGGCCCTTGCCCGTACCGGTTTCGCCGTTCAGCAGTACCGTCAACTCGCTGGGGGCGACCTTGCGCGCCAGCCCGAGCACGTCGAGCATGCGCACGTTCTGCGTGATGATGTTCTCGAAGCTCTCGACGGCCGCGAACGGCGTCGGCTCCGTGCCATCGCCGCGCGTCCGGCATTTCTCGTGCAGGAACAGCGCCAGGAAGCCAAGGTAGGTGGCCAGGAAGTCCAGGGCCGAACGGTCGAAGGCCGTGGCCGTGGCGCCCGAACCCGACTTGCCGAGGAAGAGCACGCCGAATCGGCGGTCGTGCAGTGCGATCGGCATGAACAGGCAACTGTCGGCGACAGTCATCAGTGCCGGAACGTCGGCAACGATCCGGTCCTGCAGTCCGAGCCGGGTGTGTAACGAGATGCCCCCACGTTCGCGTCCGGTGCCCGCGCTGACGAACCACCGTGCCAGCTGTCCCGAGAGATTCTCGGTCAAACCGCGCCGCGTGACGACCCTCAGGGCGCCATCGGCGGCACCTGGTTCCACCATGGCGATGAACCCGGAATCCGCGCCCACGCGATCCATGCCCGCGACGAGCACCGCGTCGAGATTGCGCGGTACCGCGCTGTCATCGGCGTCGAACAGCCCCGGCAGGGTCGAGATCGCCTCGAAGTGAGCCTCAGGCGTGCCCACGGCACGCAGGATCCCGCGCTCGATCGTCGCGCGCAGCTTGAGGACGATGTCGGACCAGCGGGGATCGTCAAGCCCGCCGGCGTAGCGTTCCAGGTCGAAGGCCGTCAACAGCGCGTCATCGAACTGGCCGAGGCGCACCTGCACGCCGGCCAGGCGATCAAGGACCTGGCAGAGCATGGAGTCGCTGACACCGGCCGCGACGCGCTCCTGCGCCTCGGCGAGCAGCCGTCGCAGCACCAGCAGCTGCGGTTCGGACGCCGACGACAGCCGGGCATCGCACCACGAAACCACGGCGCGGCACCACAGGTGCGGGAGCTTCTGGTCGTGGAACGTCGTCACCGCGAGGCGGAAGTGCTCGTCCGACGCGGCAACATCGCCCAGACGCAGGAAAGCCTGACCGAGGGTCAGGTGACAGAAGCCGATCTCGTAGACTTCGCCGCACTGTTCGCAGATGCCGAGCGACGCGGTCGATGCCGCCACGGCATCCTCGAGGCGGCCGGCGGCAAGATGGGCCTCGCCCAGTCGCCGCAAGAGTTCGCCTTCGAGGTCGTTGCCGGCAGCGATGGCCCGCGACTTCGCCATGCCCTGGCGGTAGTTGACGATGGCGCGATCCGGCTCGCCGCGCGCAAGCAGCACATCGCCCAGATACTCGTCGGCGATCGTCGCCTCGCGCTGGAAGCTGTGCTGCGCGGCAAGAGCCTGGCCTTCGAGCAGCAACTCCTCGGCCCGCGCCAGCCGACCGCCCAGGGTCTCGAGGCGCCCGCAGGCCAGGCTCAAGCGACACTGCTGCAAACGGTCGCCGAGACTCGCAGCCAGGCGATGGCCCTTTTCCAGGACGGAACGCGATTCGGACAGGCGGTCGGTCTTCTGCAGCACGATGCCTGGTTCAGGTAGA